>JAGLBU010000072.1 GCA_023146575.1 Methylococcales bacterium | reverse complement strand
CCGAAAGTTTCATTATTGATAACATTCAGGTCAAAGGTCTGCAAAGAACCCCAATTGGAACGGTTTATAACTATTTACCCGTCAAAGTAGGTGAGGAATTTAACCCAGCACAATCAGGAAAAGCCATTCGTGCTTTGTTTGACACGGGGTTTTTTAAAGATGTTTTAATCGAAAAACAAGGCAACACCTTAGTGGTTCGAGTACAAGAATACCCCTCAATTGCCAAGGTTATTTTTGAAGGCAATGAGGATTTAAAAACCGAAGAATTAAAAAAAGCCTTGCAAACAGTAGGGCTATCAGAAGGTAAAGTTTTTAACCCGCAAACTTTAGATAAAGTTGAGCAAGAATTAAAACGCCAATATTTTAGTCAAGGTAAATACAGCGTTAAAATTGATAGTAAGGTATCAAACTTAACTCGCAACCGTGTCGGTATTCACATTGATATTTCAGAAGGTCAAGCGGCTAAAATAAAACAGATTAATATTGTCGGTCATCAACATTTTGAAACCGATGAGTTATTGAAAAACTTTGAACTGAGTACGTCCAATTTATTATCGTTTTATACCAAAGACGATCAATACGCCAAGCAAAAACTCTCTGCTGATTTAGAACGACTTACCTCTTTTTATTTAGATCGAGGCTATCTTAAATTTAAAATCGAATCCTCTCAAATTTCGATGACACCGAATAAAAAAGAAATGTACGTCACGGTGAATATTAAAGAAGGGGATGTCTTTACCTTAAGTAAAGTAAAGTTAGCGGGAAATTTGATTGTTGACCCAGAAGAACTTATCAAATTAATGCAGGTAGGTCCTGGTGAAATATTTTCACGTAAAAATGCCACCATGACCTCTAAAAATATCTCAGATCGTTTGGGGGATGAGGGTTATATTTTTTCAAATGTTAATATGATTCCTGATATTAATGAAGAACTTAAAACTGTTGAGATGACTTTTTTTGTTGACCCAGGAAAACGCGTTTATGTGCGCAAGGTTAATATTAGCGGTAATGATAAAACCCGTGATGAAGTTGTGCGCCGAGAAATGCGGCAAATGGAATCAAGCTGGGCATCGACTAAAGATATTGAACGTTCAAAAGCGCGTTTAAGCCGTTTAGGGTATTTTGAAACGGTGGATGTTGAAACGCCGCCTGTTGTGGGGTCTGCCGATCAGATTGATGTTAATTATAGTGTGGTCGAAAAAGCCTCGGGTAATTTATCCGCAGGGGTTGGTTTTTCACAAACCAGTGGCTTTATTATTAATGCCAATGTCTCACAAGATAATATTTTTGGCTCAGGTAAACGAATCAATTTAGCCTTTAATAACAGTGATGTCAGCACACAATATCAATTTGGCTATTATGACCCGTATTTTACACTGGATGGCGTGAGTATGGGCTATGACATTGGCTATCGTGCAAGAGATGCTGAAAATGCCAATATTTCACGCTATTCGACCGATGTTTTTAACAGCAGTTTAAACTTTGGCTTGCCTTTAAATGAAAATGATCGCTTGCGGTTTAATATTGATTTTAGGCATACAAAATTAAAAACGTCTTCTATTTCTTCCACTGAAATTTTAGATTTTGTAAAAGAAAATGGCAATAAATATTTAACGCTTTCACTTTCAATCGGCTGGACGCATGATACGTTAAACCGAGCTATTTTCCCAACCTCTGGTGGTCAGCAACGTTTTTCAGCACTGGCTACTGTTCCTGGAAGTGATCTGGAATATTATAAAATTAACTACAAGCAGCAACACTTTTTTTCTTTATCCAAAGATTTTACCTTACGCCTTAATGCGGAATTAGCCTATGGTGATGGTTATGGTGGCACCAAAGCGTTGCCTTTTTTCGAACATTTTTTTGCAGGTGGTACGCGTTCTATACGGGGGTTTGATGATAATACCTTAGGTCCTCGCGATTCGCGTAATGACCCTTTTGGGGGGGCAGGGAAAATCATCGGGAATGCAGAGCTTTTATTTCCTGTGCCTTTTTTCACAGACTTAAATTCGGTACGGCTGGGGGCTTTTTTTGATGCAGGAACGGTCACCAAGGGCTTTGATGTCGGCGATATGCGCTATTCAGTGGGGTTGTCAGGTCAGTGGTTGTCTCCTTTTGGCGCATTAACCGTTAGTGTCGCTAAACCGTTGAATAGTACCGAAGATGATAAAGAAAAAATGTTTCAATTTTCATTTGGATCAGGTTTTTAACGAATCCCTTTTGATTCGTTTACTTTTTCCCCTATAATTAGCTCAAACCCTAAAATTTTTTGTAACACCTTAAAAATATTGGAGATAAATTTTTATGAAAACCAAACTGGCTTTATTTTTAGCCCTTATGTTCACCCTAAATATCAGTTATGCTGAATTAAAAATAGGGTTTGTTAATGTTGCAAAAGTATTGCAAAAAGTGCCACAAGCTGAACAAGCTAAAAAACGTTTAGAACAAGAATTTTCACCTCGTGATAAACAGCTTGCGGCTCAAATTAAAGAAATTAAAACCTTAGAAGCAAAGCTCGCTAAAGACGCTAGTGTTATGAGTGCGACTAAAAAACGTGCTTTGGAAAAAGATATTATTTCCAAACGCCGTGAAGCAAAACGTGCACAACAAGAATTTGGTGAAGATTTTGGTCTTCGACGTAATGAAGAATTAGGCAAATTACAAAAACGCATCATTGAGGCGATCAAAGCCATTGCTAAAGAAGATAACTACGATTTACTGCTCACCGATGGTGTTATTCACGCAAAACCTGAACTTGATATTACCGCCAGAGTCCAAGAAAAACTTTCAAAATTCTAAAAACTTTATCCCTTTTTTAGTGTTAACCATTAGAGATTAATATTATGGCAGGACAGTTAGATACCTTACAAATTCAAGAATTCTTACCCCATCGGTATCCTTTTCTGCTCGTTGATCGAGTCGTTGAAACCGAACCTGGTGTGAGATTACTTGGCTTAAAAAATGTCACGTTTAATGAGCCTTTTTTTCAAGGCCATTTCCCCAAAGAACCCATTATGCCTGGCGTGCTAATTTTAGAGGCTTTAGCACAAGGGACGGGGCTTTTAGCCTCTGCAACTGAACCTGAAACCTTAGGCAAAGGCGTGACGTATTATTTAGTAGGCATTGATAAGGCGCGTTTTAAGCGCCCTGTCGTCCCAGGAGATCAATTGATGCTTGAAATAAACTATCTTAAAAATAAACGTAATATTTGGTCATTTGCTTGTCGTGCAGAAGTCGATGGTGAGTTTGTTGCGAGTGCCAATATTATGTGTGCCGCCTCGGTTCCTTAATGTTAATTGATAGTAAAGCCATTGTTAGTTTTAAGGCTGAAATTGCAGATGATGTTAAAATTGGTCCTTTTTCGGTTATTTCTGACGATGTACAAATTGAAAGCGGTACGGTAATAGGCTCTCATGTTGTTATCAAAGGCCCGACCAAAATTGGGAAAGATAATAAAATTTATCAATTTTCCTCTATTGGTGAAGACCCTCAAGATCGAAAATATGCCAATGAAATTACCCAACTTGAGATTGGTGACCGCAATACCATTCGAGAATTTAGCACTTTGCACCGAGGTACGTTACAAGATCATAGCTTAACTAAAATCGGCAACGATAATTTATTAATGGCTTACACCCATGTCGCTCATGATTGTATCATCGGGGATAATGTTATCATGGCGAATGGTGCGTCCTTAGCTGGTCATGTTCATTTAGGCAGCCATGCTATTTTAG
>JAGLBU010000071.1 GCA_023146575.1 Methylococcales bacterium | reverse complement strand
AAAAACCCGTATAGTCACAGCCTTCATCTGCCATGCCCTTTAGCGTTGGCTTAATAACATCATTCATGACTTTTTGATGAATCGCATCACTGACAATGGGTGCAGGTGAATACGCGCCCATTCCACCTGTATTCGGGCCTTTATCACCATTATCACGTGCCTTATGATCCTGAGAACTCGCCATTGCCAGCGCATTTTTTCCATCTGCCATCACAATAAAACTGGCTTCTTCGCCCTCTAAAAATTCTTCAATCACAACACGGTGTCCTGCTTCACCAAAGCTATTGCCCGCCAGCATATCGTTAACCGCATCAATCGCTTGCGGTTCTGTTTCAGCAACAATCACACCTTTTCCTGCCGCCAAACCATCCGCTTTGACCACAATAGGGACAGTTTGCTGTTTTATATATTCAATGGCCTTTTCAATGTCGGTAAAGGTTTCATAGGCGGCGGTTGGAATATTATGACGAATCATAAAATCTTTACAAAACGTTTTAGAACCTTCGAGTTGCGCCGCTTTTGCACTGGGGCCAAAACAGGCTAAGCCCATGGCTTGAAAACGATCAACAATCCCTAAAACTAAGGGGACTTCAGGGCCTATAATCGTTAAATCAATGGTGTTTTCAATCGCAAATGTCACTAAATCATCAATCGCATCTGCGGCAATCGTGATATTTTCAACGCCTGTTTCCAGCGCTGTTCCAGCATTACCAGGGGCAACAAAAACACGTTCAACTTGCGTTGATTGTTGTACTTTCCATGCCAACGCATGTTCACGTCCGCCACTGCCCACAATAAGAATTTTCATTTTTACTCGTTTATAATCGGTTAATAAAAGGATGAGGTTTTAATTTTTATTGCTATATTGACACAAACTCATCGCACCTAAAAAAATAAAGGCGACTAATGTCCAGCCCGGTATACTAACGCCTAAAAATGTCCACAAAACATCGGCACATTCGCCCGTCCCGTTGAGCATGGCTTTGATGGTATTAATTAACGGCAGATTTTCAAAAATATAACTTAAACCTGGGCCACACTCAGGCACTTCCTCTGCGGGCATATTTTGTATCCACAAGTGTCGTATGGATAATGCACTGCCAATAAGCGCCGCAATCGCCCCTAAAACAGCGTATATTTTAATGCCTCTTGTTAATGGGTTGTGAAGCGCAGCCATTAAAAAAACTAACCCCACCAATAAAATCGCTAATCGCTGTGAGATGCACAATGGACACGGCTCAAGTTCTTTCACAAATTGAAAAAATGCCCCCGTTGCCAACATTAATACACAGTCGATAAACCCCAAGAAAAACCATGTCCGCGCGCTAAATTTAAACATTTCCCACCCCTTTTTTAAATAGTTGAATATCCTGCGTAGGTCCCATTACCACCAAAATATCTCCAGCTTCAATTTTATGTTGTTTCTCTTCCAATGAAAAATACAACTCTCTATTTTGATCCTTATTGACCAAGCCCATTAAAATTAAATTAGCATAGTCATCCAGCGCTAACTTACTGATAAAACGCCCGATTAACGAACAGTTTTCAGGAATTTCAACCTCTGCCATATTCAGGTCATGGTAGCCAAAAACCGTGTGATCCAAAATATTAGTCATATCAGGTTTTTTGATCAAACCATGAATTTTACGCCCACAAATTTCATAGGGGTCAATAATTTTATTCGCCCCTGCGGCCAATAACTTTTCTGCCGCACCTTGGTTTTCAACAATTGAAATAATATGCAGATTTTTATCCAAAGCTCTAGCAGACAGGGTTAAAAAAACATTATCCGCATCGTCTGAAAAAAAACAAAAAATAACACTTATATCACGCCCAATTCCAATAGCCTGTAATTCATCATCATTCCGAAAATCAATATTTAACCATTCAACATTTTCTTCTGAGACCAATTTTAAAGGTTTTTGATTCATCTCCACCATTAAAATTTTATATTGTGATAAATCCAAGTGGGTAATAGCTTCTAAAGAAAGTCGATTATAGCCAAAGATAGCAATTTTTTTCATTTTAAACTCACCTTTTTTAACAACTTTTTTCTATTTGATCTCGAAAATGTTCAATACTTAAATTACGCCCTAGTACCACTAAAATATCGTTTTTCTTACACATAAAATCTTTTTTAGGATTGAAGAAAAAATGCTGGTGTTTTATTTCATAGCGATTATGCGGAATACGCTCACCATCGTGCAAACTAATCACCCCCACCAACCTTAATTTACGGCGCTCAAAGGCGATTGTCTCAAGACTCAATCCTTCTAAAAAAGAATTTTCATAAACTAATAACGTATCCATTTGAATATATTTATGTCCTTGTAGAATATCCAATACCACTTCAAATGCCACAGGTTGCCCCAAGTATTCAGCCGCTAATAAACCTGCCGTTTCAAAAGGTTGTATCACATAGTTAGCCCCTGCTTGTTTAAGTTTTTTAATGTTTTTACTGTCATTTGCCCGTGAAATAATTCGAATATCTGCGTTTAAATAACGGCTGCTTAAAGTAATATAAACATTAGAAACATCATTGCCCGTGGTACATAAAATAGCAATCGCCCCTCGGTGAATCCCTGCGTTAAGTAACACCTCATTTTTACTGGCATCATCCTTTATCGCCAAAACATTATGATAATTAGCTTGTTTAATATTCACAGGATTGCGATCAATCACAATAAAATCGGTTTCATCTTGTTTTAATTGTTTGGCAATTTCTTGCCCTACACGCCCAAAACCACAAATAATCACAAATTCATCATATCGATCCAATTCAGCATAGTTTCTATTTTCACGCAGTGTGTGCATTTTGTCATTAAAGGCAGCAACAATAATGGAGGTAAAAAAAGCTAACGCCCCCAAACCACTAATAATCAAGGCAATGGCAACAAACCGCCCACCAATCGTTTGTGGGGTAATATCCCCATAACCTACGGTTGAAATGGTGACAATTGCCCAATAAAAAGCATCGTGTAAATATTGAACTTGACCGCCGCTTTTTTCATTTTCAAACAAATACAAGCCAATACTGGCAATAAAGACCAAGAAGCCCATGAAAATTAATAAGGTAATGAGTTCAAAGCGTTTACTGTTCAAGACATCGACAAACAACTTAATACTATTGGAGTATCGAAAAAGCTTGAAAAGTCGAAAAATAAGTAATACGCGTAAAAATCGTAACGGTCGATAGCTGGGTAAAATCGCTAGTAAGTCAATAATAGCGACTAATGAAAAAATATACTCGAATTTTTTAAGTACAATCTGGAGCAGAATTTCTCGCAAGCGAAAAGGCGTATTCAGGTAGTTTGATTTTTCATGATACGCAATAATTATTTTATGACTATCACTGCATAACCAACCACGTATTAAATATTCAATGATGAAAATTGTGACCACAAATTGTTCAAAAATTTCCCCCAATTGCCCCAATTCTTCATGGACTTCGTAAACCAATAAAAAAACACTCAGCATAACCAAACAAATCATAAATAAATCAAAATACGATTTAATTCGACTGCGTGGGTTCTTAAGTAAATCATAACAAAAACCTTTACTCTTCGTATAATTCGGTGAATTTTTTAACGCATAGGCACTATAAATTAGAATTCGTTTCATAATTAGACGGCAAGAGAGAAGATACAAGGAGTACAATATGATAGGCTAATAAGTCTTTTACAGACGAAAACACCGTGCTGTCACGTCGGTTTTTTAAATACTTTTCTTTCATATAATGGTCTTGGCTCAACATCATGGATAACGATCTAAAAATAAACATCGACTTAATGAATCATCAGGCTATACAAGGGTGGTTTATTAACACCCCAGCCCCTGAAAAAGATACAATTGACCTCTATCTTGACGGGGTTTATCAAGGCTTTACTCACGCTACCGTTGAACGTGCGGATGTAAAAGAAATTTATGGGCACTTATTCTGTGGCTTTTCATTTGACTTAAGCCGCCATACGAACTTTCAAGTACTGGAGCTAAAATCCAGTGATAAAGTGTTAGTCTCTATTCGCAATAATAATTTTAACTCTAAAGCGGTTATTCATGAGCGTTATTCACAAAATCGCCACTCAGCATTGACACAGCTCAACATTGATTTAAGCTTACCAATAGAAGGCGAAAATTGGTATGGCATTGAATCAACAGGTTGTTGGGCAGGTCCTGATCTTGAAAGTACACTAATAATACCCGCATTAGTGGCAGGAACCTATCAACTAACACTTAAAGTCGGCAATCATTTTTGTGATTTAGAAAAAATGAGATTAACGCTAAACGATCAGCCCATTACTTTTTTAAATACTGAATTTCCTGCAACCGTTACCTTGCAAGCTGAAATCATTATTAACGAAGATCATCCCAATTGGATCTTAAAGTTTGTCTTTGCAAAAACAGGCACAGCTGATGAAGATACCGCTCACAATCGGCCATTAGCTTTATTTCTTGAAATGATTACTTTTACCGCAAAATAAGCTCACCCACTCCTTAAAAACCATGAAAATATTGACTGTTTGCAGTAGCCCTTACACTTCCATAAACACAATTACCCGATTATTAGATCAGGCTGGATTAGCCCTAGGGGGGGAGAGTGACAATCACCAAACGTACCAACAATGGCATACCCAAGTCTTTGATGCCTATGAACAAGATATGTCAGGCTTATTGACCGAAAAAGCGCTCTCACCTGGGAAAGTTTGGCAAAATATGGCAAGTGAATTAATTTATGCAAATTTAGATAAAAAACAGTGGTATTGGTCAGATTCTAAAGCCGTTTGGTTGCTTGATTTTTGGCATGAACTCGAACCACAACATCGATTTGCACTTATTTATAGCCCGCCTCAGTTGGGTATTTCTCAAGCTATCTTGCATCCTGATAGCCAAGATACCGCCCTAGAAATCATCATCAATAGCTGGATTCACTATCATACGGAATTATTGACCTTTTACCATCAGCATAAAGGTAAATGTATTTTGGTAAATTTTGAACAATGCCTTGCTAACCCTAATGAATTCATTAGCCTATGCCAACAGTCTTTTGCCTTTAACTTTGATAAAACAGCCATAACCCCTGAGTTAAAATCAAACTGTCTGCAAAGTTTGGAAACAGAATTATTTAGTGTCATTCTTAAGCAACACCCACAAATAGACATTCTATATCAGGAGCTAACAGCATCTGCAACGATTTTTCCAAAATCAATACAAAATGATAGCATTGAACCTAAAGAACAGGCGGTAGCTTTATGGGATAATTATAAAAACACCATTCAAGCGCTTAAAGATAACGCCCGACTCAATAGTCAAAACCCAAAAGAACTTGATACGCTAAAAGAAAAAATCACCGCTTTAACAGAGCAAAGAAAAATATTAGAAACGCAACAAGAACAAAAAACAACAACGTTACAAAATAAAATAAACGAATACCAAGAAAA
>JAGLBU010000070.1 GCA_023146575.1 Methylococcales bacterium | reverse complement strand
GAATTGTCGATACCATAGAAGATGAAGTTTCCTTATCGGATGAGCAAAAATCTTATTTTTGCAGCGCTTTTATTGAAGTGGTTAAAACAGGTAAAGAAGCGGAAAGCTTTGCAAAGCAACTATCGCCCTTATTATCATCCCAAACACTGCCTGCAGAACATAGCTTAATAAAGCTGACTGCCAGAGTTATATCCATTACACAGAATTTTGAAAGTGCTCAGATAGAAGCACTAGCCACCTGCGTTGATGTGATGGCAAAAGGCATGCCTATTTTTCAAGCCTTAGACCTAAGCGCAGGCGTTAAAACCATGAAGGATATGGACGATTATTGCTATTACGTCGCAGGCTGTGTCGGTGAAATGTTAGCAAAACTCTTTTGTCATTATTCGCCTCAAATCAATCAACACAAAACAGAGTTACTCACGCTTTCAGTTTCGTTTGGACAAGGCTTGCAAATGACCAATATTTTAAAAGATATTTGGGAGGATGCTCAACGTGGAATTTGCTGGTTACCACAAGATATTTTTACCGAAGTAGGCTACGATCTAAAAGATCTTTCCCCTGAAACCAATGACGAAAATTTCCACCAAGGTCTAACACACCTTATCAGCATAGCCGAAAAACATCTCGCAAATGCTTTGCGCTACACCCAGTTATTACCATCCCATGAAACAGGCATCCGTAATTTTTGCTTGTGGGCAATCGGAATGGCATTATTAACCTTACGAAAAATTCAACAAAACCTTGGTTTTAACCAATCAAATCAGGTAAAAATCACACGAAAAAGTGTCAAAGCGACTATTTTAGTCACCAAATTTACGGTGCGAAGTAATTATCTACTTAACCTTATTTTTAATGGCCTTAGCCACACGCTTAAAACACCTGATTGGCATTATCAACCCCATTCTAAACCATAACGTACACACCTTATAGGATTCATCATGTTTACAGAAACGACCGTTCAGATGAATACCCGCGATACTCAAAGTACCGCAACGGCCATTCAGTCTAAAATCCCTGTTCTTAATCAAGCCATACAAAAAGCACAAGATACATTATTAAGCCTTCAAAATTCAGACGGTTTTTGGGTGTTTGAATTAGAAGCCGACTGCAGTATTACCGCCGAATACATCATTATGATGCATTATTTAGGTGAAATTGATATCGCCTTACAGGAAAAAATTGCGGTTTATTTAAGAAATCGGCAAGCCGAAGCAGGATTTTATCCTTTATTTACCGGCGGAGAAGGTAATTTAAGCACCAGCGTTAAAGTGTATTATGCCTTAAAAATGGCAGGCGATTCTATTGATGCTCCGCACATGAAAAAACTGCGTGAGTATATTTTAAGTCAAGGCGGAGCGGCAAAAGCCAATGTTTTCACCCGAATTACATTGGCTATTTTCGGGCAATTACCGTGGCGGGGCGTACCCTATATTCCCGTTGAAATCATGTTATTTCCGAAATGGTTTCCGTTTCATTTAGACAAAGTCTCCTACTGGTCGCGTGCCGTCATGGTGCCTTTATTCATTTTATGCACTCTAAAAGCTAAAGCACTCAATCCACACAATATTAGCATCTTAGAATTATTTGTGGTAAACCCTAATAACGAAAAACATTATTTTCCTGACCGTACCTTTTTAAATAAATGTTTTTTAGGATTAGACAAACTAGGACGTATCACACGTCCGCTCATTCCTAAAAAAATGCACCAAAAAGCCATTGAACAAGCTCAAGCTTGGATTATTGAGCGCTTGAATGGTGAAGATGGTTTAGGGGGGATTTTTCCTGCAATGGTCGCCGCTTATGAAGCCTTATTATTGTTAGAGACTCCAAAAACCGATCCTATGAT
>JAGLBU010000007.1 GCA_023146575.1 Methylococcales bacterium | reverse complement strand
ATTGTGAATGATTCGGTGATGGAGGATGAATATCAAGAAAGTTTTGATAAAGCGGCGGCAATGTTAGCGATGTTAGATAAATTCAACGCTTAATAACTGTGGTCTTCGCTGGGGAATTGAGTGCTTTTAACCGCATAATGGTAATCTTGAATTGCGTTTTTGATGCTATCGCTTCCTTTCATGAAGTCGTGTACAAAACGAGGGGCTTTGTCTCCGCCTAGACCCAGCATATCGTGTAAAACTAATATTTGCCCATCACAATCAACCCCTGCACCAATGCCAATCACAGGAATTCTTAACGCCCGGGTGATTCTTTTGGCTAAAACCGCAGGTACACATTCTAATATAAGCACGCTTGCGCCCGATTGTTCTATTTTTTGAGCATCGGTGAAAATTTTATCGGCTTCTTGCTGTAACTTTCCCTGTGTTTTATACGAACCTGTTTTGTGGATGGATTGGGGTAATACGCCCAAATGCCCACAGACAGGAATCCCTTGTTGTACTAAGTGCGTAATAATATCCATATGCAGCCCTTCTAATTTAACCATTTGCACGCCTCCTTGCTGTATCAACTGTTTGGCATTTTCAACCGCAACCGTTTTGGAATGGTAGGTCGCAAAAGGAAGATCCGCCATGATAAAAGCATGTTTTGGGGTACGAGTGACACATTGGCTGTGATAAATAATATCGCTTAGGGTCACAGGGATTGTGGTGCTATGACCTTTAATCACCATGCCTAAGGAATCACCAATTAGCATCAAATCAATACCCACTTTATCCATAACAGCACTGAAGCTTGCATCATACGCCGTCAGGCAACTTATTTTTTCACCCGTTTTTTTAAGTTGAATTAAATCCAGAATGGTGAGTGGCTTAATTTTACTCATGATTGTTTTTTAAGTCCTGCTAAGGGACAAGACGCGACTAAATCATCAATGCTACCAAGGGCAGGAATGGAGAGTTCTGGGGCAATTTCTTGAAGCGGATAGAGTACAAAAGCCCTCTCTTGAAGCCCTTTATGCGGCACAATTAAATCAGGCAGATTAATCTGGCAATGATCGTAGAGTAATAAATCCAAATCTAAGGTTCGTGAACCCCAGTGTTCGCCTCGAATTCGACCTTGAGCATTTTCTATGGTTTGTAAGCTGTGCAATAGTTCGGTAGGCAATAAACTGGTCACAATCGCCATGACTGCGTTTATATAGTCGGGTTGGTTTTTAGGACCCATCGGTGGGCTGCTGTAAAGACTGGAAAATCGGGTTTCGATAATTTTTTCAGCCGATTGAAGCGCAGTTCTAGCGTGTTTAATTTGGGCGCTAGGATCATTTAAATTACTGCCTAAGCCAATATAGGCAACGATAGAGGGGGTCATGAATTTTTTTTAGGTGTTCTACGACGTTGGGTTCGACGTGTAGGATTTAATTGCGTTAGCACCTGTTCTTGTTTTTCAGCATCCAGTATTTGAAATGTCGTCCACCAGTGCGCCAGTTCCATATCAGCGCTCCCTGTTTCAGCGCGCAGTACTAAAAAATCATAAGCGGCTCTAAAACGAAGATGATTTAGTAAGCGATACACTTTTGATGGACTTCGTTGTTCAAAACGCGATTGCAATACCCATACTTCCCGCATGGATTGGGTCACACGCCGTGGAATGCTGGTGGTTTTAACTTGTGCTTTTAAAACCTCATGAGTGGCATATTGCAACGCAAAATAATCACTTTCACCTGCCTCCAATTTTGCTTGGTAACTAATTTGTACCGCTTCCCACAAAAAAACCGATAACAAAAAATAAGGGGTAATACTTTTGCCAGCATTGACGCGTTTATCCGAGTTTTCTAAGGCTTTTATTAAAAAATCATAAGACCTTGAATTGTTTTCTATCTTAAGACACTCTTCTGTTTGAGGAAATAAAAAAGCTAGCAAGCCGTATTGACGTAGTTTTTGAAAGGTGGCTAAGGCATTGCCCGATAAAAACAGCTTAAGCACTTCATCATAAAGACGGGCATTTGGAATACTACCTAACAAGGATGCTAATTCCTTAATCGGGTGTTCGGTTTTTGGGTGTAATTGAAAGTTTAATTTAGCGGCAAATCGTATGGCCCGCAACATTCGAACTGGGTCTTCTCGATAGCGCGTTTCAGGATCACCGATTAATTCTAACAAGCCTGCTTTGATGGCATTCATTCCGTCCGTGTAATCAATCACCGAAAAAGTGTTAATGTCAAAATATAAGGCGTTAACGGTAAAATCCCGTCGCCAGACATCCTCTTCTAACGTTCCATAAACATTGTCGCGTAATAAACGCCCATCTTCATGGGTTTTTTGATTTTTATTTTCTTGATCGCTATTACCCCGAAACGTGGCTACTTCAATAATTTCACGCCCATACAAAATATGTGCCAATCGAAAACGTCTGCCAATTAAACGACAATTACGAAACACACTTTTAACCTGTTCAGGTTGTGCATTGGTGGCAATATCAAAGTCTTTGGGTTCGCGGTCTAATAATAAATCGCGCACACAGCCGCCCACTAAATAGGCTTGATAACCTGCATTATTTAATTGGGATAAAACACTGAGGGCATTTTTATTAATTTTCTTCCGCAAAATACCGTGTTCTGAGGCAGGGTAAATTTTCGCAAGAGGCATTTGTTTTGTGTTTATGGCGGAATTTGGGCGCTTTTTAATAGAATTTGAAATGATCCTGTCTCATTATGATGCTAATGTCTATAATCATATCATCTTGGTGGATTAAACCTCAAACAACATACGACTTTTATATCCATTTATAATAGGGTAAACTGATCCCTTAAATTATTAGGGTGATGACGATTGACGCTTACCTAACTTCTTAAAAATAAAGCATAATGATTGGAGATGTTCATGTTTAAAAAAATTCTTAATACCTTAATTGATACCCCCGTTTTAACCAGTATTTTCTTAATAGATTTAGCGGTATTATTACTGCATAAACCCCCTTTTCTATTTTCATTGCTCATGCTCGGTGGACTGGGCGCGATGTTCATGTATTATGGTCAAAAACTTGCGTTATTTAAACTGTAATCATTTTTGTCTCCTTCAAAAAAAACGAAACCGCCTAATATCGAAGCATCAAAAGTAGGGTTTTTTCGGCGATTTGGCGCGATTTTTTACGATACATTATTGTTACTAGCCGTTTTATTTTTAGCCGCCGCTTGCCTGTTACTGTTTAATAATGGTGAAGCGGTTACCGCTAAAATAATTATTATTCCCTACTATTTAATCGTAAGCTTTATATTTTTCGGATGGTTTTGGACTCGTGATGGCCAAACAGCAGGGCTTAAAACATGGAAATTGCGTCTTAAAACAATGGACGGGCAAAGACTCACATGGCATCATGCATTGATGCGTTTTTTAGGCGCTCTATTGTCGTGGAGCCTATTAGGAATGGGGTTTTTATGGGTATTGTTTGATAAAAACCATTACACGTTACATGATCGTTTATCAAAAACCTATCTCGTCTTTGAGAAAGCCCCTGACAAATAAGTTTAGGCTTTATTATAAAATTCATTCAAAAGCTAGGATTAATCACTAAACTTAAAGACGTAATTTTTTTAAATCCTGTAGACAAATAGCATTTTTGGCAAAAACAATGACTGATTCATTATCAAAACCTCATCGCCTGCCGATTAAAAAAAACCTGTTTTCTTGGCTATTCCAAGTTTTTATGGTGCTATTATTAGTCTTTTTGATGAGTTTTTCAGCTTATCAAATTTTTAATAGCTTAGCTGAAAATCGTAGACAAGCCCTCGCTGATGTTCAAAAAGACCTTAAAGTAGCGCTCAATACAACCTATGATCGAATTATTTTTTTTGTAAATGCACGTAAAAGTTTGATTAAAACCTTAGGGCGAAATAGAAAATTAATTAGAATCACCGAAGATTTATTATATCTTTCTAAAAGGCCTGCCACCGATCTTAAAAAACTAGATTCTCTCAAGCAAGCACGTGATTTCTTTGTTAAATATCAACTAGAACAACCTAATATTGGTTTTTTTATTATTTCACCAAAGAATATTTCCTTAGCCTCACAAAAAGATGAGAATGTTGGAAAAAACAATTTTATTGGGCTTAAAAAGCAGGATTTAATGCAACGTGTATTACAGGGTGAAACTGTATTTGTACCACCATTAGTATCTGATATTGCGCTTGATGAAGATCATGCGGATGAACGTCCTAAAACATTATTTTTTGCAACCCCTATTATTAATGAAGCAAACAAGGTCATTGCTATTTTAACCTTGCGATTATTACCTGAAGATGTCTTTTTTAACCTGACACAACAAGCGCCTGTTGGCAATTCTGGCGAAACCTATCTGATTGATGAAACAGGGGGAATGTTTACCACCAGTCGCTCACGAGATAGCCTATCTCAGTTAGGGGTTTTATCCGATTACTCACAAACAACTCAAGTTGAATTACGAGACCCAAACGTTAATTTATTGCAAGGTGAAGAATCTACCATTCCTTTTAAAAACCGTCCTTTTACCCGTGTTGCAAAGGATATTATTCAACTAAGTCAGCAAAGTAGTTTAGCCATTCCTGTGGAAAAAAAGGATGCTATTTCTATTGATATGCATGGCTACAACGATTACCGAGGCGTACCTGTTTATGGTGTCTGGATGTGGAGTGATACCTTAGGGTTTGGACTCACCACAAAAATTGATCAAGATGAGGTAATAGTCAATTATATTAGTCTGCGCCGAATTTTATTATTAGCGATGAGCATCACGGTGGTCTCGACCTTAATTGCTATTGCCTTAAGCATTCGAATTGGGCGAAAGATACGCAAAGAAAGAATTGATGCGGCAATGAAAGAGCTATTAGAACAACAGTTAGCCTTACGTAGTCAAGAATTAAAAAAACTGAGTGTAGTGATTGATGAAAACCCTAACAGTATTATGATTACCGATTTAGACGCTCATATTGAATACGTTAATCCACGCTTTACCGAAGTCACAGGCTACAGTTCAGAAGAAATTTTAGGTCAAAATCCACAAATATTAAAATCAAGCTTAACCCCAAAAGCGACCATTGAAAATTTATGGGATACGTTGTTGCGTGGAGAAACGTGGCATGGTGAGTTTATCAATCAGCGTAAAAATGGTGAAACTCACTGGGAAAAAACCATTATTGCCCCTATTAGAGATGAAAATAACGTCGTCAATCATTATGTCGCCATTAAAGAAGACATAACTAAATACAAGGAAGCGGAAGAAAAAAATACCCGCTTAGGTCAAGTATTAGAGGAATCTTGGAATGAGATTTATATGTTTGATCCAAAATCCTTATTATTAACGCAGGTTAATAAAGGTGCGCGGCATAATTTAGGCTATTCAATGGAAGAGCTTAAAAAACTAACCACGGTCGATATTAAGCCTGATTATGACCCTGAATATTTTTTAAATTTAATCAAGCCCTTACGTGAACGTAAACTGCCTTATGTTTTATTTCAAACGCGTCACAAACGAAAAGATGGTTCTATTTACCCAATCGAAGTCCGCTTACAATTAGTAGAAACAGAGCATTCAGCGGTTTTTGTAGGGATTATTCAAGATATTACCGAACGTAAAAAAACGGAAGCATTATTGAAAGACGCCAAAGAGGCCGCAGAGCAGGCAAGTCTAGCCAAAAGTCAATTTGTTGCCAACATGAGCCATGAATTACGCACACCGTTAAATGCTATTTTAGGCTTTTCCCAAATTATGGCAAATGGTGAAAATTTAACCCCTAAACAACGCGAAAACCTTAAAATTATTAATCGCAGTGGCGATCATCTACTCAGTTTAATCAATGATGTGTTGAATATTTCTAAAATTGAAGCGGGTAAAATTGAATTTCAAAAAACAGATTTTGATTTATTTGAATTATTAGATGAGCTAGAGCCGTTATTTCAAGACAAACTGGCAAAAAATAAATTAAGCCTAAAGGTCGAGTATCAAGGTGATACGCCTAATCAAGTTCATACCGATAAAACTAAATTACGTCAAATTCTAGTAAATTTGATTAATAATGCGATTAAATTCACGGATGAAGGTGGCATTATTATTCGCCTTAGTTCCTATTCTTTAGCCGCCGATAATAATGTAACGCTCGTGTTTGAAGTTGAGGATACAGGCTGTGGTATCGCCGAAAATGAACTTGATGCAGTTTTTCAAAATTTTGTGCAAACCAGTTGTGGTTTAAAAGCATCGGAAGGCGCAGGCTTAGGGCTTGCGATTAGTCGTGAATTTATTCAGCTTATGGGCGGTGATATTTCAGTCTCAAGCGTGGTTAATAAAGGCTCTATCTTTAAATTTACTGTGTTAGTGGGGAAAGCTGAAGAGGCGATTAAAGCACAACCTGAAGAGCCTAAAATTATCTCATTAGGACCTAACCAAAGTGATTATAATATTTTAATTGTGGATGATGACGCTATGAATCGTCTCATCTTAATGGAATTATTACAGCCTTTTGGCTTTAATTTAAAAGAAGCTGAAAATGGAAAAATAGCGGTCGATATTTGTCAAAAATGGAAAGCCGATATGGTATTTATGGATATTAGAATGCCTGTGATGGATGGACATACAGCCAGTATTAAAATTAAAGAAATTTCCAGTGAAACCTTTATCGTTGCCGTAACCGCCTCTGTTTTTGAAGATAAAAAAGCCGAAATTTTAGAATCAGGTTGTGATGATTTTATTGCAAAACCCTTTAAACATACGGATATTTTTATCGCCATGCAAAAGTATTTAGGGGTGAATTGTATTTGTGAAACTGAGAACGAATTGGATAAAGAATATATTTTAACGCCAGAATCTTTGAATAATTTACCATCTGAATTGAAAAAAACTTTGCAGCAAGCGATTGAAATTGTAGATATTGACCAAGTTGAAAAAGTCGTTGAAAAAATAGGGACAGAAGATAAAGAACTCGCCGAGGCAATACAAAAACAAATTGATGATTTTGAATATGAATTCTTATTGACCTTATTCCAATAAATTTACTAAAAAACATGTAATGATAAAAAATGCATCGTCATTTTTTAAAATAAAGAGATGACTTTAAAAAAATTATTTAGTGTTCTTTCGGCGATAAGCATCCTTTTTTTGGTGGTTTTATTGATAACTGTTTATTGGATGTTTACAAATTATCTGGATTTTAAACAAAGTTATGAAACCCGCTTTCAAACATTATTGGCGGCAAAAGAGTTACAACGAACGAGTAATGATTTAACCCGTTATTGTCGAACCTACATTGCAACAGGCAATCAAAAATGGCAAAAAAAATACGATGCCTTGTTAGACCGTTCTGGAAATAAAAGCCTTGTTAATCAAAGAAGTATTGTTTTACACGATAAAATTAAAACCATGTCTTTTGGTAATGCACTGTCTTTTAGTAAAGCGGAATTAACTAAATTACAACAAATAGAAACCAGTTCTGGTTATTTATTCAAAACAGAAACAAAGGCTTTTTATGCGATGGAAGGCTTATTTGAAGATAAGCTTGGAAAATTCACCCAAAAAAGATACCCAGATCCAGCGTTAGCCAATCAAATCATGTTTAATCAAAATTATTTGGTTAATAAAGTAAAAATGTCGGTTTATATTGATGATTTTTTTAGCATGCTTCAGCAACGCACGCAAATGCAGGTTGATCATTACAATCAAATGGGGCAGTACTTATTTTCAGGGATGATTGCTTTCATCATCATTATTATTGGCTTGTCCATTGTTTCATTTTTAATGGTTCGCATTAAAATTGGCCGACAAGTTAAGTGTCTTAAAGAAAGTGAAGAAAAATATAAAATCATTTTTGAAAATAATACCGATGCTATTTTTTTGATTGATAAAAATCGAGTTATTGATTGTAATTTATCAGCCCTTAAAATGTATCAGTATGACTCTAAAGAAGATTTTATTAAAACCCATCCGTCTAAACTATCACCTGAAAGACAATTGGATGGAATGTTATCGACTGAAAAAGCGCCTAAAATGATGCTAATAGCCTATGAAACAGGCTTAAATACGTTTGAATGGATACATACACGCGCAAATGGTGAAAATTTTCCGACTAAAATATGCTTAACAAAAATTCCTTACCAAAATAAAGGCATTCTTTATGCCGTCTGTCATGATTTAACGCACGATAAAGATGCTGAAAAGGCCTTTAAAGACAGTGAAAAACGTTATGAATTGGCCATGTCGGTTGCGAATGATGGTATTTGGGATTGGAATTTAAGAGAAGGGCAAATTTTATTAGACGCTCGTTACTACACCATTGCAGGCTATGAGCCGAATGAATACCCTGCTGTCTATGAGGAATGGAAAAAACGGGTTCATCCCGATGATTTTATGCCTATAAAAAATGCAATGGATGCGTTTGTGGCTCGAAAAAGCCCTATTTATGATGTCGAATTTCGATTTTTATGCAAGAGTGGTGCTTATTTATGGATTCGATCACGCGGAAAAATAATTGATTGTGACGATAAAAATCGTCCTTTGCGGATTGTTGGCACCCATGCCGATATTGATGCCCATCGAAAGGCCAAAGAAAAACTTTCTCAAAGTGAAATTCTCAAAAAGACTATTTTACAAAATATTCCAGATTTAATGTGGCTTAAAGATGTTAATGGGATTTATTTAGCCTGTAATCCTGCGGTAGGGGTATTTTTAAATCGTCGCCCAAAAAATATTATTGGCCATAGTGATTTTGATTTTTTTGAGCCAGAAGAGGCTGAACTTTTTAGCCAGCAAGATAAAAATACCATTAAAAGTGGTCAACCTTTTACCAGTGAAGTGGTACGTGTTAACCAAAGCAAGAAAAAAGTCCTGTATGAAATGACTTGCTCTGCGGTCAAAGATAAAGCAGGAAATTTGATTGGGGTTTTAGGCACCACCCATGATATTACCAAACGCAAGCTAAATGAAGCCGCCTTAGTTGAAGCACAACATCGAGCTGAAATGGCAAATCGTGCTAAATCAGAATTTTTAGCCAATATGAGCCATGAAATCCGCACGCCTATGAACGCTATTTTAGGCTTTACTGAAATTTTAATGCGCTTAGAAAAAGAGAGCAAAAAAGTGCATTATCTTGAAACAATTAATACGTCTGGGCAAGCGTTACTAAGTTTAATTAATGATATTTTAGACCTTTCTCGGATTGAATCGGGAAAAATGCAATTACAATACGCCCCTGTTTCAATTAATGCTCTATGTGTGGAAATGGAAGGGCTTTTTTCAGCAAAAATACAGGAAAAAGGCTTAAGCTTCCGCTGTACAGTAGGCGAAAAATCATCCGAAATAATTGGTTTGGATGAGGCTAAAATTAGGCAAGTATTGGTTAACCTCATTGGAAATGCCATTAAATTTACTCATCAAGGCGGGGTTACGCTTAGTATTTGCTCCCAAGCATCAAAAGAGTCAAAGGGCAGTCGGGTTGATTTGAAAATTGTCGTCTCTGATACGGGCATTGGAATTCGGAAAGATCAGCAAGAAAAAGTTTTTCATTCTTTCGAGCAAGTTCAGGGGCAAAAAGAAACTTTATACGGCGGAACAGGTTTAGGCTTAGCTATTACGATGAAAATCATCACCTTAATGAAAGGCGATATTCACATCGAAAGTGAGGAAGGGTTAGGAACATCATTTCATTTATTGATCCCTGATTTAGAGATAATTTCCTCACAAGAAAAATCATCAACTTCAAACAATATTATTGATATTGAAGGCCTTATCTTTCAGCCTTCCACTATTTTAGTGGTGGATGATGTTGATTATAACCGTGAAATTTTAGAAACTTATCTTTCTGATTGGGATTTTAAATTATATTTTGCCTGTGATGGTCAACAGGCTTTTGAAAAAGCGCAAGAAATTCTACCAGATTTAATTTTATTAGACATGAAAATGCCGATAATGAATGGGTATGAAGCGGCTGAAAAACTAAAAGCACTCGAGTTAACCCAAAAAATTCCTATTATCGCGGTGACCGCGTTTGCACTTAATCAAGATGAGGAAGTTATTAGTGAGCTATGTGATGGCTATCTTAGAAAACCTGTCAATCGTCATGAATTGATGATGGAATTGAGTAAATTTTTACCTCATGACACCGATAATAGTCAGACTCTAGTATCAAAAACCATAAAAACATCTGAGAGCCTTGACTTGAAAGTATTACTATTAGCGCTGCCTGATGCGTTACGGGATAATTTAAAGCAGGCTATTGAGCAAGTTGATATTGCAACGATAGAAAACTTACAACCTTTAGTCGCTGCCGAAAACCATGCCCTTTCAAACGCCATCCAACAACATATTGATGATTTTCAATATGAAAAACTATTAACCTTATTTGAGTAAAAGCATGCCGAATAAAGCCAATATATTGATCGTAGATGATTTACCTCAAAATTTAAAATTACTTTCAGAATTAATGAAGGATAATAACTATTATGTCCGCCCCGTTACCAGTGGAAAATTAGCCTTATTAGCCGCGCAAGCCATTCCTCCCGATCTTATTTTATTGGATATTAATATGCCAGTGATGGATGGCTTTGAAACCTGTGAGCAACTAAAAACGTTAGAAAAAACCAAGCATATTCCCATTATTTTTTTATCCGCCAATACAGAATCGGATGCCATCGTTAAAGGCTTTGAGCTGGGCGCTGTGGATTACATTACCAAACCTTTTAAGGCGACCGAGGTTTTATTGCGCGTAAAAACGCATTTAGAATTAAAGTTTAGTAAGGAAACGATTTTAAAACAAAACCATTCCCAGCG
>JAGLBU010000069.1 GCA_023146575.1 Methylococcales bacterium | reverse complement strand
GTGAATTTCATTATCAGGAAGACTTAACATACTAAAAAATATTTATCGTCGTTTTGGGGGCGGTGGCGGTGGAATTAATCCCTTTTTTTTCATCTCATTACGTGTTTTTGCCTGAAGAAAAGGATTGATAATTTTTTTTGATCTTGACTTAATCGTTACTTTTCTTTTCTTGAATCGCTTACGCTTAAAAGGTTTTGCTCCTTTAGGTCGAAAGGATGACCAGCTAACGGTTTCTATTTGCCCTTGGTTTTCAATAATGACATCATTTGAGTTGATTTTTTTAATCGTCCAGTCATCAATGGTCATTCCTTCTTTAAAGCGAAGAAATTTTTGATATTTTTCAGGTTTTATTTCTTTCAAAGGGAGTGGTTTTTTATCTTTTTTGGGATTTACCTTTCTAAAGCTAAAAGACTGTTTCTTTCCTATATCCGATTTTTTTTGTGCTTTTTTGTTTTTTAAGGATAAATTTATTCGGGGGGCTTTATTGCGAAACAAGGCGGTTTTTTTTCCATTGATGCCATAAACGCCAATTAACTCATGCCTAAAAGGCAGAATTTTAATTTCTGGTATTTTTTCCTTTACCACTACGACCTTTTCGATGACTTTTTCTACGGGAGGTGTGAGTTCAATCGGTCTTCGGTTATGATTAAAAAGCGGTCTTTGTACAAAATCGACATAACTGTCCATTAATGTCGCTTTTAAATTAACCGAGGGCAGTGTTTCTATCTCAATATGTTCAACAACATCTTGTTTTAATTCTTCTTGTAGTTTTTGTTTTGAATGTTTAGTGTAACTGATTTCAGCAGCAATAATAACAACTAAGAGGGTGGAAATAACCGCTAAGGTTTTAATAAGGCGAGTTTTCATGTCAAGGCGTTCCTACAAAACTCGATGCTTTAAAATTAACCGTCAATTGACCATTAGATTCTAATTTTCGCGTTTTTGCATTGCGTTTTTTAGGGGCGGATTTAATACGAACTTGGTCGATAATAATTAAAGGTGTTACGGTTTCGATTTCATAAAAAATACTGCGTAAGGCTTCTATCGTTAGGTTCATGGTGACATCAATGGTGATGCGGGTAAAGTTATCTTCTAGTTTTTTAGAGGACGAATTTTTTCGAATAACTTGCCCGCCTGAGGTTGAAATAACCTGACTGATAAAGGCTTGTAAATCGGCTGAGGCTAATGCAATGGTGTTGCGTGTGTAAAAATAATTTTGTTCAATATAATTGCTATTTAATTGTTCAAAATTTCGACTTAAGGCGTCTTTTTTACTTAATATTTTTTTATAGCGGCGAACATTAAAAATGGCATCTTGACGTTTTTCCCGATATTCCAAACCTAAAGAAACCAGTGGATAAACAATCAAACCACCGATAAATGCAAACACGAGTAGTAGTAAACCTAAGGCGATCCAGCGTGATTTATTTTGGTTATTCAGCATCAATATTCTCATTGGAATTGACGGTTACCATAATTCGAAACCGCTCTAAGCCTGTGCTTTTATTTTTAGTGACGGTTGATTCAAAATCGGCTTCTGAAAAGATAGGCGAGGTTTCAAGTACCTTAATTAATTTAGCCGCATCAGGGGATTCACCTGTTAAATGCAATTTTTCATTTCTATATTCGATAATTTTTAACCATGTTGCATCATTCAGTCGATGACTCACTGTGTTGATAATATCGACTAAAGGTGGTATTTTTTGTTTTTGCCCAATTAACCAATTCGTTTTTTCAGATAACACGGCAATTTTATTTTGTATATCTTGAACTTCAATAGCCTCTTTTTTAATGCGCTTAATTTCAGCATGTAAAGCCTGTCCTGATTGTTTATAAAACCAAACAGGTAAAACCATGCTTGTACCCATTAATATAAAAACTAACGCTATTAATGATGACTGAATAATAAGCCCCCATTTATTTTTTCGATAGCGTTGATCTTCGGGTAATAAATTATAAATTTTCGCTTTATTTTTTAAATCTGTTTTAGCGTCTACATAATCAACCCGTAACGGTTTAATGCCCCATTCATTTAAGGCTTTACAGGCTTTATCAAGCTTTTCTTTTGGTGTTAAAATAAGTTCTAATATTATTTTATCGGCGTTGGTCGAGACAGGTGTGACGGCGTAATAAACTTGCTGTGGATTAAATGGTGTATAGCGGTCTAGCTCATAGCTTATAACTTGGGCTAAATTTTCCTCAACAGCTTTGGGTAACGTTAGTTTTTTTAAGAGACCATCGGCTTTATTGAGCCTGAAAATAATATCTGATTTTTCTAAAATAGGATGATCTGATAAAAAATTTTGGTAATCAAGTAACCCTGTTTCATTAAAATCCAAGAGTAAATTTTTTTTATTTTTACCCAGCGTATAATCAAATTGAATTTTGTGGTCGATCATTTGAATCACAATGATATTCACAGGATCCGTAAACAGCCGCCGAATAAAGGCTGGAATTAAAAAAGAAAGTTCTTGCAGCCACCAGTCAAAAAAGCGCCTAATAACACGGGTATCAATGGTTGAGTTCAGCATCATCAGTAATTAGTAGAGAGTTCATAGTGTCTGAAAAAAGCGAGGTTTTTAAATCAGCATAGCGCTTCCAGTTCAGTATTTTAAATGATAATTTGCTTCTATCTGCCGTATTTTTTTTCATGATAACCTGAACCCGCGCCCGCGCGCCATCGTCTAATTGAGCTTCTGAAATCACACTGAAAATACTCGAACGAAAACTAATCGCACGATAGCTTATGAAATTAGGCGCTGGGGTTTTATTTTGATCACTCTCAAGTCGTTCAGCGATATAAGTATCAACCGCTTCTTCATCTCGCCCTGAAACCGCTAACAACACATCACGGTTGGCATTTTTTAAATCGACTCTTTTATTTTTTGAATAGACCGTAATCATGGGTTTTATCTGTTTATAAAGTTCGGGGGTTATGCCTAAAACCAGCCGCAGCTCTTCGATGTTTTGAAACGCTTTATTTCTAGGCACATAGGATAAATTAGCCGCTTGGTAATCTCGCGCTTCAGCGCCATCTATTCGTACCAGATCATCGCCATCGCGCCAATCCAAAATTGCATTGACAATCGCTTGTTGTTTTTCTTCCGCGACATTGGTTTGTTTCATCATACCTGCTAAAAATTTTTCATCGGCTTTATTAATATCTATTTTCCCCGATTCCATTTGAATTTTAACCCTCAGTTTGACCCCATTAAATTGGGTCGCATAGATATTGCCATTCGTACGCCATCGTTGTTCTTTATCAACCATCAATAAATGGAGTTGCGCTAAAGTAATCCCTGCCTCAGCAATGGCAAGTGCTTTTGAATGATCGCGAAGATTGGCAATTAAATTTGTTTCTCGTTTGATGGTTAAGGCAAAACTACTCGCCATAATCGTTAACAGTGATAAGACCCACAGGACTAAAATTAGCGCTACACCTTCTTCAGAAGGGGGAATTCGTCGCATCATCATTACCAGCGTCCTGTATTTTTTTTTGGTTTAGTTTTCTGAGCTTATTCTCAAAAGGATTGTCAGGCTTAGGTTTATTTTCATGATTATGCAGCTTTAACATAATTTGCGGCCATTTAATTTCAGCGACCGTTTCAATATCGATCGCAATTAATTGGGGGAGGTATTTCCTTTCCCATTCAGGTTGCCATGCGAGTGAATTGTCTTTTTGCTTGCCAAAATACGTAATTTTTAGGGTTGCTATTTTATCAAGCAAAATCACATCTTCTATTTTCCATTGATTTTGTTCTAACGATGGGTAAAAAGGTTTAATCGCAACCCAAAGTTTGTTGTTTTTTAAGCGTAAATTAAATACTTGCAAGCCAAGTCGTTTAGAACTCGCGGGTAATGTTGA
>JAGLBU010000068.1 GCA_023146575.1 Methylococcales bacterium | reverse complement strand
CTAACATTTTTGCAACTTTGTCTAACTTCCTATCGGTTTCCTTAAGTTGCTTATCGGTTTCTTTAAGTTGGGTATCCGTTTTTTGTTGGGCAATCGCTAAACTTGCCACTAAATTTTTTAATTCGTCATCGGTCATAAATATAGGGAGGGGGGGAAATTAAGGCATGAAATTAAGACTGTTATAGAGTATTTTAACGTATATTTCTAGGAAAAAATGATATGTCAGTCGTGAATAAAGTGCCAGTGATGACTATTCTTGTGGTGGAGGATGAAGAAGCGATCAACGAGATGCTGGTGATGATCTTGGAGCAAGCTGGTTTTAAGGTGTTTTCAGCGATGAGTGCTGAGGCGGCACAAACAATATTAGGCGATGATGTGATCCCTAATTTAATTTTATTGGATTGGATGTTGCCTGACATAAGTGGCATTGAATTTGCGAGACAGCTTAAAAAAGACGCGCTTTATCAGGAAATTCCGATTATTTTATTAACAGCACGTGGTGAAGAGGAGGATAAAATCAAAGGGCTTGAAATGGGCGCGGATGATTATGTGACCAAGCCTTTTTCACCCAGAGAATTAATTGCGCGTATTAAGGCGGTGATTCGGCGTAGTCATTATTTTTCCAGCGAGGGGGTTTTGACCACGCAAACACTTAGCATGGATATTGAGCAACATCGTTTAATGATTAATCATCAACAGGTTGAGTTAAGCCCAATGGAATTTAAATTATTGCAATTTTTTATGAGTCATCCAAATAAGGTTTACAGTCGGACGCAATTGCTTGATCAAGTGTGGGGCAGAAATATTTATATTGAAGAACGCACGGTGGATGTTCATATTCGGCGTTTACGAAAAATTTTAGATAAACATGAGCAAAAACATCTGGTACAAACGGTTCGAGGCTTTGGTTATCGTTTTTCAATTGTGGATTAAATAATCATGTGGTTGTGGCGTAAAGAAATTTTACTTTTTTTGATTTTAACGGGTTTTTCCAGCGTTTTAAGCTATTTTATCGGCTATTTTTCACAAATACTGCTTATGGTTGTGATCGTTTTGTTGATTCGCCAAATTTTTTTTATATCACGATTAGAAGCATGGTTACGGGCAGGTTCGGTGGGTAATATTCCTGATCATTATGATGGGGTGTGGGGGGGTATTTATGATCATTTTTCTAAAATCAGAGCAGAGAAGAAAAAGCGCAAAAAAAAATTGGGTAAAATTATTGACCAGTTTCGCCGCTCAACCGATGTATTACCTGATGCGGCGATTGTTTTAAGCGATCAGGATGAAATAAAATGGACGAACAAACTTGCCAAACAAATTTTAGGGATTCAAAAAAAAGATAAGGGGCAAAAAATTCAACACTTGATTCGGTCGCCTAAATTTATTGATTTTCTTAAAAATCATCAAAATATTTTATCGCCCATTATTTCATCGCCGATTGAGCCGCATCGTGTTTTACAATTTAAAGTCGTAGATTATGGAGATCGGCAAAAGTTATTAATTGCTTATGATGTGACTCAGCAAAAAAAACTTGAAGCGATGCGAAAAGATTTTGTCGCGAATGTTTCGCATGAGCTGAGAACACCGCTGACGGTGTTAAAAGGCTATCTTGAAATTTTAGAAGATATTGACAGGACTGAGGCGTTGTTATTAAAAAAATATTTAGCCAATATGAGTACGCAAACACAGAGAATGCAATCATTGATTGATGATTTATTAATGTTAGCAAAACTGGAAACGACCCAAAAAAAAATGCGCTATGTGAATGCCGCCGAATTAATTCAACGGGTTTGTCTTGAGAGCGAAATCGAAAAAATAAAGGTGAGACGAATTCAATTAAACCTTGCTACTTTTAGTGCGATTTATGGCGAAGAGGGTGAATTGCGCAGTGCTTTTAGTAATTTGATTATGAATGCTTTAAAATATTCTCCTGATAACAGTGTGGTTAAGGTGGCGTGGCGAATGACGAAAAATCATCTTATTTTTGAGGTG
>JAGLBU010000067.1 GCA_023146575.1 Methylococcales bacterium | reverse complement strand
GGCAAAATCAAGACCAAAGGCAAAGCCAAAGAAAAAATCAAAACCTACGCAGCCACGGCGTACTAAAAAAGTAAAAGCTAAAGCTATTAAAAGAACCGTGGAAGATTTATTCTAAATAACAATTGTCGGCAAGAGAGTCATCTAAAAATGGCTCTCTCCATAACGTGCTTTTTAATTAAAATATCTTTTTAAAAAGGTGTCGAAAGTTAGTTCGTCATCTTTTTCTAATTGAGACTGCGCCTTGTGTGAACGCTTTATCATTTGCTGGTGATGTTTAATAAAAGCCGCCTCTAAAGAAGGCAGAGAGTTAAAATAACGTTGATGTTTTTTTGAAATATCTAAACTTAAACAACCAAAGACTTTTGATTGTTGTTGCATGGCTTGTAAAATTTTAGCCGACGGGGTTTTGTTTGAATCATCAACTAAGCTTTGTTGAATATTAAGTGCTAAAGAATAAGGTTTATCGTTGTCATTTCCATCCAAAATATCACATATAGGTTGCATGGCTTGTAAAATATCCCTTGCCCATTTCTGTAAAGAAATCATTTTTCCTTGTTGGTTCAAACATATATCAGGTTCTCTGCCTGCATGAGCCACGGTTAATTGGTTTTCATTATTAATTTGTTGTTCATTGGGTTGGTTTGGCGGACTTTCTTCTAATAAGCAGTGTAATAAAAAAGCCTCTACAAATCGCGCTTTATGCTCATCAATACCGATGGGGTTAAACAAATCCAAATCCAATGATCGAATTTCAACATACTCAACCCCTCGTCGTTTAAGCGCTAATGTTGGTCTTTCGCCTGATTCGGTAATTTGTTTGGGGCGCACGGTACTGTAATATTCATTCTCAATTTGCAAAATATTAGGGCTTAATTGCTGGTACTCGCCCTTTTCTTTGACACCAAAGCGTTCATAATCCGCATAAGGTGTTTCCATAGCGTCGGAGAGTGTTTTAACATAGCCCTCTAAGGTGTTGTAATCTATTTCCAAGCTGGCTTGATTGGTGCTTTTATAACCAATGTCACTCATTCTTAATGAGGTTGCATACGGGTGATAAAGGGTTTGGGCATCAAATTCATCAAACGTTTCCATTAGTTCAGGTCGACTTTTGAAAAATTGTTTGCAAATTGCAGGCGATGCGCCAAATAAATACAACATAAGCCATCCTTGGCGCTGAAAGTTACGAACTAAGCCAAAGTAACTTTCTGAAATAAAATCCCCTAAAGGTTGATCTAAATTAGGCTGTCTTTGTTTTAAAACACCCCAGAGTTTTTTTGGTACCGAATAGTTAAAATGAATCCCTGCAATCGCCTGCATAGTACGCCCATACCGATGAGATAATCCCTGTCGATAAATATATTTCATTTTACCAATATTCGATTTTCCATAACGCGCAATAGGAATACTGGCATCGCCATCAATACCACAAGGCATACTGGTGGCTAATAAAAATTCATCCTCTAAGTTTTGGTACACAAATTGATGGATATTCTCCATCGAGGCTAGCGTTTGTTTTATATCGGTAAAAGGTTGAGTAATAAATTCTAATAACGCCTCAGAATAGTCTGTCGTAATCGCGGGATGAGTTAACGCCGATCCTAAGGTATAAGGATGTGGTGTTGCCGCAATAATTCCATCGCTTGAAACCCTAAGGCTTTCTTTTTCTAAGCCCTTAAGGCCATGACGAAGCAGATGTTGTTGATTATTATCAATTAAATAGCGTAAACTTGGGGATATAGATAACTTTGAAGAAGTCATAGAGGATGTTTTCGAACCATAGACCATGAGAAAGTGCGTTATTATAAAGCTTTCAGTATCTCAAAAAAATACTATTCATCATAAGCTTATCAAGCGAGGGTCGAGTTTCTCATGAAATATTTCATTAAATACTTAAGGCTTCTCTTTCAACCACAGTTTTTTAAAGGCGCTTCATTTTTATGTGGCAATACAGTTTAAAAATATTTATTTCTATGGTTTTGTTGATTACAATTACAGAAATTGCAAAACGCAGTTCATTTTGGGGCGCAGCATTGGCATCGTTGCCACTGACCTCTGTCTTTGCTTTTGTTTGGTTATATTTGGAATCAGGCGATACTCAAAAAGTATTAAGTTTATCTTATGGAATTTTTTGGCTGGTATTGCCTTCTCTTGTTTTATTTATCAGCTTACCGTTGTTATTACGATACGGGTTAAATTTTTGGCTCAGCCTCGCCATTTCCTGCCTCGCAACCTCAGTTGCGTATTTCGTAATGATTAAATTATTAGCGGTTGTTGGTATTCGTCTCTAGATTAATTATTTAATTTTTTGAACCAGACTGTCCATATTCCCAAGATTATCTTTCCATGTCACCTGAATATTATCACCAACGTCCCCGCCTTTAAGCATAAATGAAAAATAAGGGTCCTTAGAAATCCCAGCACCGAGCTGAGTATTTACAATAATTTCATCATTATGTTTAACGGTTAATTCTTGAATATATTTCATTGGAATAATTTCCCCCGTTACTTCATGTTCTCGACGACCATGTTCCATTGGATGAGAAATAAGCATTCGAATTTGGGTGTTACCTTCCATTAATTTTGTACGTATTTTAATACTTTTCATACTTAGCCCCCACAGCCGCCAATCGTTACTTTGACGGTTTGTTGCATTTTATATAATAAAGACTGGGCTTTAACGACGATAATAACTTCTGACGTTTCTGCCATTTTTATTCGTGCTGAAACTAAGGCTTCAACCCTAGGCGATAAATTAAAAATAGCAATCAGTGGAACGGGGTTTTTTTCAACAAAAATATAAATTTGTTCGGTATTTTCTAAATGACTGGTCACCGTCAAAGGAACAACCGTTCCATTTTCAGCGATGGTTGGAATTTTTAAATCAATTTTATTACTATCGCTTATTTTATTATTTTTAAAGGAACGCTTTAAACTTTTAGACACCGACCCTTTAGTAAATAAAGACGACAGCCACTCAGCATCCGCCGCTTGAGAAAATAATAAACCACCGCCTGTTATGGCAATCGTTTTTTTCAAAAAAATTCGACGATCAGTAGACATTATGAAACCTTTTGTTGACGAATCCCGTGAGTATAAATCGTGATTGCAATCACAGCAATAGGTGATACTAAAATATTTATAAAAGGTATAGTGAGTCCCAAAACGGTTATTCCACCAAAGGATAAAATCCCAAACCGAACTGTTTTTGCCAGTTTTTTCTGTTCAGCGAATAATAAGCCACGATTCCCCAATGGGTAGGCTAAATATTCCAAGCCCATTCCCCATGCCCCCCATAAAATCCATAAAACAGGTGCAATAATATTTATGACAGGAATCATTGAAAAAATAACTAAGAAAATTAACCATAACAATAAATAGCGAATATGTTGCCATTCGGCTTTTAAATTTTCAAGCCATGACGGATCGGCATAACTTTCCTGCATCTCATCCGTGTTCTCATTTTCAATTAATAATTTTAACGTACGCTCTGATAATTTATCATAAAAAGGCGAGGCAATAAGATTGGCTAATAGGGTAAATGTAAAAAAATAAATCACTAAACTCACTATAAAAATTAACGCTTTTATAATGATTAAAAGACCTGATAACCAAGAAAGTGCTTTCAACCAATTAGGCAATAAATAATTTAACACCTCATCCATATAAAAATAGGCGAGTCCGATCGCAATACCATATAATAAAAAAT
>JAGLBU010000066.1 GCA_023146575.1 Methylococcales bacterium | reverse complement strand
ATTTTTTATTATATGGTATTGCGATAGGACTTGCTTATTTTTATATGGATGGAATATTAGATTATTTATTGCCCAATTGGTTGAAAGCGATTTCGTGGTTATCAGGTATTTTAATCCTTATAAAAGGTCTGATTTTTATCGTAAGTTTGGTGGTTTATTTTTTTACCTTTACCCTGTTAGCGAATCTTATTGCCTCGCCTTTTTATGATAAATTATCAGAACGTACTTTAGAAATTTTAATTAAAAATGATAGCTCTAATGAAATGTTAGAGAATTATGCCGATCCCTCATGGATTGAAAATTTAAAAGCGGAATGGCAACATATTCGTTATTTATTGCTATGGCTAATTTTTTTAGTCATTTTTTCAATGATTCCTGTCATAAATATAATTGCTCCTATCTTATGGATTTTATGGGGTGCGTGGGGAATGGGGTTAGAATATTTGGCCTACCCATTGGCAAATCGAGGATTATTATTTTCCGAACAAAAAAAGTTGGCAAAAACCGTTCGGTTTGGAATGTTAACATTTGGCAGTATTACTATTTTGGGACTGACTATACCCTTTATTAATATTTTAGTATCCCCTATTGCTGTGATTGCCATCACGATTTATACTCATGGAATTCGTCAATAATTAAGGTTTCATCATGACTACTGATCGTCGAGTTTTTTTAAAAAAAGCGGTTGCAATCACAGGTGGTGGTTTGTTGTTTTCACAAGCACTTGATGCAAAAGGGTTATCGTCTTTATTTATTAAAAGCTCACTGTATGAAAGTGTAAGGCATACATTTAAAAATTATAGAATTCACCAGAGTGATAAAATTGATTTAAAAATTCCAACGATTGCTGAAAATGGGGCGGTTGTTCCTTTGACGGTGACTAGTTTTTTAGACAACACAGAGCAAATTTATATTTTTGTTGAAAAAAACCCTATTCCATTAGTCGCTATTTTTGATTTATCGCCTATGGTTGAGTCCTTAGTGTCAGCACGAATAAAAATGGCAAAAACTTCAGACGTTGTTATTATCGTTAAAGCACAATCGAGATTATACCAATTGCAAAGAGAAGTTAAAGTAACCATTGGCGGCTGTGGGGGCTAGTATGAAGAGTATTAAAATACGTACAAAATTAATGGACGGTAAAACTCAAGTGCGAATGCTTATTTCTCATCCGATGGAGCATGGTCGTCGAAAAGATAAGGCGACGGGAAAAATGATTTCAATGAAATATATTCAAAAGTTAACCGTCAAATATAATGATGTGATTGTTGTGAGTACTCAACTTGGTGCAGGGGTTTCGAAAGACCCTTATTTTTCATTTATGCTAAAAGGCGGTGCGACTGGTGATAGGATTCAGGTGACATGGAAAGATAATTTAGGAAATATGGATAGTTTGGTTCAAGAAATTAAATAATAAAGATCGCTTCATACTAGAGATGAATACCAAAAACAGCCAATAATTTAACCATCGTAAAATAGGCAATTGAGGTTGCAATGCAGGAAAGCGTAAGGCTTAGCCAAAAATTTAAGCCGTATCGTAATAGTAATGGTAACGTAATGAATAAAACTAAGGAGGGCAGTACTAACCAAAAAATGCCATAGGAGAGGGTTAAGACTTTTTGGGTATCGCCTGATTCTAAATACAACCAAATAAAGGCAAATAAAGAGGTTAGTGGGAGTGATGCTAATGCGGCGCCCCAAAATGAACTTCGTTTTACGATCTCTGTAATGGTGATTAACAAAACCATCGAAATAAATATTTTTAAGCCATATTGCCACATATAAATAAGTGTCCTGTTAATAAGCCGCTAATGAATAGTATTTTTTGCAATACTGAAAGCCTTTATAATAGCGTGTTTTCTTATGGCCTATGGTTAGAAAACCTCCCCTATGACGTATTCAAAATTATCCGTATCCCCACGCTTACACTATTTAATTAATAACAATCAACAACATCTGCTACGTAATGGGCTGAAAGGGCTAGAAAAAGAAAGCCTTAGAATTTCAACGGAGGGTGTCATTGCGGCAACCCCTCATCCTTATAGTTTAGGCTCAGCATTAACGCATCCATCGATCACGACCGATTATTCAGAGGCATTATTAGAATTTATTACAGAACCATTTACCGATATAAAGCAAACGCTTGCCTCGATGGAAAAAATCCACCAGTTTGTTTATCAAAATTTAGAGAATGAAATTTTATTAGCGACTAGTATGCCCTGTGGCATTGATGGCGATGCTAGTATTCCCATTGCACGTTATGGAAATTCTAATATTGGGAGAATGAAATATATTTATCGGCAAGGTTTGTCCCATCGTTATGGGCGGACAATGCAAGCAATTGCTGGGATTCATTTTAATTACTCAGTGCCTAAAAAACTGTGGGGGATTTTAAAACAAAGACAGCCAAACTTAGAGCAATCGTTAGACGATTTTATTTCAGAAAGCTATTTTGGCTTGGTACGTAATTTTCAGCGCCAAGGATGGCTGATGTTATATTTATTTGGAGCATCACCTGCAATTTGCAAACAGTTTTTCAAAAGTCGGCCTGAATTAATGGCACAGTTCGATGAATTTGATACACAAACACTTTATCATCCGTATGCAACTTCGTTAAGAATGAGTGATATTGGGTATAAAAGTACCAATCAAGCTAACTTAAAGATTGATTATAATACCCTAGATGGCTATGTTAAAACCTTGTCGGAGGCCATTGAAACACCCTGTGCCGGTTATGAAAAAATTGGTGTCAAAGAAAAAGGCGAATACAAACAGTTAAGTTCTAATATTTTACAAATTGAAAATGAGTACTACAGCACCGTACGACCAAAACAGATTACAAATTCAGGTGAACGGCCGACATTAGCACTTAAACGGCGGGGGGTTGAATATGTTGAAATTCGATCACTGGATTTGGATTTGTTTAACCCGATTGGTATTGATGAAGATAAGGCGCGGTTTGTAGAAGCTTTTTTATTGCATTGCTTATTGGAAGACAGCCCTTTCAATCAACCCGCCGAGCAACAAATTAATAATGATAATCAACTAATAGTCGCTCATGCGGGGAGAGAGCCTGATATTCATTTAAACCGAAACGGAGGAAATATTTCTTTGCAAGCGTGGGCAGGAGATATTTTACAAGCAATGCGACCTATATGTAATATTTTAGATGAGGATGATCGTGATAAACCCTATTCTAAAGCATTGAAGATTCAGCAAAGTTTGGTTGAAGATTCCGAGAAAACTCCCTCAGCTAAAATTTTACAAGTGATGCGACAACAATCAAAAGTTTTTGGGTGTTTAAGTTTAGAGGTTTCAAAAAAACACCAAATATATTTTGAGTCATTACCGCCTTTAAGTGATGCTTTTCTTCAGCGATATAAACAAATGAGCAATGCTTCCCATAAGAAACAGCTTCAATTAGAAAACGATGACGACCTTATTTTTGATGCGTTTTTAAAAAAGTATTTCGCATAGAGAGTCGCTCGATTTTGAACGACTCTCATGATAAAGGCGTTATTTAAAACAAGTCTTCCATTTTCTTTTTAATCACCTTGGCCTTCGCTTTTTTAGTGCGTCGAGGTGGGGCTGGTCTTGATTTAGCCTTTGATTTAGCCTTTGATTTAGCCTTTGATTTAGCCTTTGATTTAGCCTTTGATTTAGCCTTTGATTTAGCCTTTGATTTAGCCTTTGATTTAGCCTTTGATTTAGCCTTTGATTTTGACACGTGGCGTGGCGGCGAAGGTCTTTTCTTTTTTGAGGAGCTTTTGACTGTTTTTACAATAGAAGATGGAGCGGTTCTTTTTTTAGGGTAAACACCGCGTTCAAAATACTCCCATGTATTACCAGGTAAACCACCTGTCTTAACATCATTCAAGCTATAGATACTTTTCTTAACAATCCCTTTTGGTGGAGGTAAGGATGCTTGCGGTTGGTTTTTTAAAGCGGTTCTCATAAAATGAATCCACATAGGTAAGGCTGTATCTCCTCCTGTTTCTTTTTTACCTAAGGTTTTATAAGAGTCAAACCCCATCCATGCACTGGCGGCGATACTAGGATGAAAGCCATTAAACCAGCCATCTTTTTGTCCGTTAGTGGTGCCTGTTTTTCCTGCAAGATCATTACGGTTTAAAGATTTTGCTCGTGTCGCCGTCCCTCTTCTAACAACATCTCGTAACACAGAACTCATTAAAAAAGTAATCTCGGGGCTTAATACTCGAGGCGCACGAGTACTGAGTATTTGTTTTGAATCAAGGGGTTTTTTACTCGATTTTTGGTTACAAACGGGGCAAGCTGTTTTGGGTTTTTCGGCAAAAATGACCTCGCCTTTATGGTTCTCAATTCGCTCTATAAAATAAGGTTTGACTAAAAATCCGCCATTAGCAAAAATAGCATAAAAGTTCGCCATTCTTAACGGTGATGCCCAACCACTGCCGAGTGCAATTGAAAGTCCTCGAGGGAGTTGCTCATCTTTAAAGCCAAAATCTTTTGCGGTTTGAATGACTTTGGTGAGCCCCATTTTTTGCGCTAATTTAATGGCAACAATATTTCGGGACTTATAAAGCGCTGATCGAATTCGAGTAGGTCCATAATAACGGTGGCTATAATTTTGAGGTCGCCATGCCCTATCTTTTGCCGAGCCTTTTCGAATGATAATGGGGGAATCGTTAATGAAGCTTGCGAGGGTATAACCTTCTTTAAGGGCGGTTGAATAAATAACGGGCTTAAAACCTGATCCTGGTTGACGTTTTGCCTGTGTCGCACGGTTGTATTCACTTTGATGAAAATCAAATCCACCGACAATAGCTTGTATTGCACCATTCATCGGGTTGATGGCCGCAAATGCGCCTTGCACTTTAGGGATTTGCGTAAATTCCCATTTATTATTTTTTAAAGGGCGAATGCGGATAATGGTATTAATTTTTAATGCTGAACTTAAGGAGCGCGGTCGTCTTACCCCTGCAGGGTAATGGCCGGTTCTAAAACGATTTGCCGCCCATAAAAAACGACTCCACGGAATATCAAGAGTTGTATTATCTTGCAAGCGGACATTATAAACTCCCTTTTTAATTGAAAGGATTTGTGCGGGGTAAGTATCACCAATAATAGACTGTTCTTGAAAGTTTTCTTCTGAAGTGAATACCTTAAATGGCGGTGCATGATACCCGTGACGCTTATCATAAAGGTGTAAGGCATACCAAAGGGATTTTGTCGCGGTTGACTGTAAATGTGAGCCTATGGT
>JAGLBU010000065.1 GCA_023146575.1 Methylococcales bacterium | reverse complement strand
TATAAGTGTCTTGACCATAGCGTTTTATCATTTCACGGCGCACCATTTCCGCTATATAGGGGTCTTTAAATTCTATTTTTGGATAATGTAGCCTAGCGGTAACGGGGTGTTCGCGTGCTTCGGCCGCTTCTTCTGGACTGATGTAAAGCAAGGTTTCCATTCGGCGTAAAATATAATTACGGCGTATTAAGGCACGATCTGGATTGCTAACAGGATTATAGGCAGAGGGTGCTTTAGGTAGCCCTGCAATCATCGCTTGTTGCGCGAGGGTTAATTCATTAAGAGGACGACCATAATAGGTTTCAGCGGCAGCGACAATACCATAGGAGCGATGACCCATATAAATTTTATTGAGATAAAATTCTAAAATTTTATCTTTACTATAGGTTTTTTCAATTTGCAGTGAGAGGATAATTTCTCTAAATTTTCGAATATAGGTTTTTTCACGGCTGAGTAAAAAATTACGGGTCACCTGCATGGTGATAGTGCTACCACCTTGTCGTTTTTTCCCTGTTACAACTAATTGGTAAAATGCTCTAGCAAGTCCTTTATAATCCACGCCTGGGTGTTCGTAGTAGCGATCATCTTCAGCGGCAAGAAAGGCTTGAATCAGTTGTTTAGGGACATTGTTAATGTTGATAGGAATACGCTTTTTTTCACCAAATTGAGCCATGAGTTTTTTATCATGACTGTAAATTTTAAAAGGCGTTTGATATTTAACCTGTTTTAATTGGGCAACATCGGGTAAGTTGCTGATGAGATGTTTGTAGAAAACATAAGCTCCCGCGCCGACCCCTAAGAGGGTAATTAGGCTAAAAATAGTGAACCACTTTAAAAGTAATTTAAATAGAGTCATGTTTAAACATAAAATTAGCGTGAAAATTATTAAGGCAATATAACGGTAAAATCTGTATTGTTATGTACTTAGTCTAGCAATAGCTTGAATTTATCTTTAAATTATCAACAAAAACAATTAGAGATTCATCATCGCCAGTCAAAATACCGTTTTTTTTAGCTTAGGACAATAGCCACCTTCAAATAAATAGTTTTTTTTTATCAAAACAAAAAAGACTACTATACTTCATGCGAATATGTGGTCGTTGTCTTAGCCTCAATTATGCATTGAAAAGGTTTAATTATGAGTTGGTTTAAACGTGGTAAAACGGCGGTTTTAGGGATAGATATTAGCAGCTCAGCAGTTAAGCTGTTGGAATTGAGTAAGAATGGCTCGGATTATCGGGTTGAAAATTATGAAGTTGAGCCTTTACCGATTGATGCCGTCCTTGAAAAAAATATTGTTGATATTGATTCGGTGGTGGATGCTCTTAAAAAAACGATTCGAAAATCTAAAACTAAATTAAAACATGCCTGTGTAGCGGTTGCTGGAACCTCTGTATTACCTAAGGTTATTCAAATGCCAGCGGATTTAAGCGAAAAAGAAATGGAAGAGGAAATTATTGATCGAATTGATCAGATTTTCCCTTCATATGAGCCTGAAAAAGACAGTTTTGATTTTGAAATATTGGGGGAAAGTTCAGAAAGTCCACTGGAGGTTGATGTTTTGTTAGCCGCATCCCAGACTGAAAAAGTGGATGATAGGGTTGAGGTTTTGGCTCAGGCAGGTTTAAAAGCTAAAATTGTTGATCTTGAAGTCTTTGCCACCGAAAATGCTTATCTATTATTATCAAGACAATTGCCTAAAAAAGTACGAAATAAAACCGTCGCCATTATTGATATAGGCGCAACCATGACCACCTTAAATATATTATCGAATTATCGGAGTATTTATAAGCATGAACAAAACTTTGGTGGTAAGGAGTTGACGAATGAAATTAAACTTCGCTATGGTTTAAGTTACGAAGAGGCAGGCAATGCTAAGCGTAATGGTAGTGTCCCAGATGGGTATAAAATCGATATTCTTGAGCCATTTAAACAGGCGTTGGTGCAACAAATATCAAGAGCGTTACAGTTGTTTTCACTCTCAAGTGCCAGTCGTGATATTACCAGTATTATTTTAGCGGGTGGTTGTGCCTCTATTGAAGAAATTGATCAGACGGTGGAAAAAGC
>JAGLBU010000064.1 GCA_023146575.1 Methylococcales bacterium | reverse complement strand
AGGATTCAGAAAATGATGCGGAGTAACTTAGTGCAAATACTAAAATTAATTGGTATGAGTTTATTTTTATCCGCTTGTGGTAGTGATGATCTGTCTGATTTAGAAACCTATGTTGAAGAGGTTATTGAAAAACCTGGCGAAGGTATTGAACCTTTAGAAAAAATAAAACCCAGTGATTATTTTCTTTTCGAACCTAATGATGCACGTAACCCATTTTTGAAACGTAAAAAAATTGAACCAGAGCCAGAGCCCGAACCAGAGCCTGAACCTAAATCTGAAGAAAAAAAATCAGAGGAAAAAATTGAGGTTGAAGAAGACGTAATGGTTGAGATAAACCCTGTTAAACGCATACCAAATGGTATTAAACCTGATTTTGAGCGTGTAAAAGAAGATTTAGAAAGTTTTCCGTTAGAGTCCTTATCAATGGTGGGTTCGGTCAAAAAAGGTGGTATTTGGGGTTTGGTGCGTTTTTCAGGTGGGGTTCAAAAAGTAAGAGTCGGAAATTATATCGGTCAAAATCATGGTTTAATTCTTGAAATTACCGATATCAGCATAAAAATAGAAGAAATTATCGAAGAAGAGAAAGATTACTGGGTTAAGAAAAAAACAGAGCTTTCTTTAAGGATAGGCTCTGATGAATAAAAGTTAAGTTGAAGGTAAATAATGAGTATCGTGCATAAAGTGAGATTATTAAGGAAAAAAGCCAAGAGTATCAATTCCCTTGCCGTAGTAAATCTATTTTTAATTTTTTTAGTGATGAATCCTGTTTCAGCAGAAGAACTTTCAATTACAAATCTTGATTTTTCAACCCTTGCGGGAAATAAAATACAGGTTGCGTTGGAAATGACTGGAGAAGTTGCTGAACCAGATGTGTTTCAAACCGATAATCCTGCACGAATTGCATTAGATTTTGTGGGGCTTAAAAGCGGCCTGAAACAGAAAAAATTTAGTGCTAACATGGGAGCGGTCAGTGATATTTATGTTATTGAAGCGGGTGAGCGCACACGGGTCGTTATTAATTTAACGGAATCTGTTCCGTATGAAACAAAGGTATTAGGCAATAAAGTTTTAATCACCTTAAATGAAGTTGAATCGGCAGCTACAGTTGAATCGGTAGCACCTATTGATCGTGCGCCAACTCATCAGCCAGAAATACCTGTGGAAATAGCTGAAAGACGTGCGCCTGTTGAACCATTAGCGCCAGTAGTATCACAAGCTGTTGCTTCGCCGCCCAGAGAATCGGCTATTTCAAGATTATTGCCACAGCAAACGATTAGAGATATTGATTTTAAACGTGGTGCAAATGGTGAAGGCTTATTGCTGGTTGAAGTAACCAATGCAAATACGATTGTCGATTCACGAGAAGTCGGTGGTAAAGTTGTATTAAAATTTTTAAATACACGATTACCACAAGCGTTAAGAAAACGCTTTGATGTCTCGGATTTTGCAACACCCATTCACAAAATTGAAGCGGTAAGCCGAGGCATTAATACTATCATTACCATTACGCCTATGAATGGTAATTACGATTATTCGTCTTTTCAAGATGGTGGTATGCTGACGTTTGATTTCAGACCCTTAACCAAGGCGGAAAAAGAAATTGCTCAAAAAGCAAAATTTCCTTATTCAGGTGAAAAGCTTTCATTGAACTTTCAAGATATTGAAATTCGATCGGTGTTGCAAATTTTAGCGGATTTTACCGAACTTAATATTGTGGCATCAGAGGCTGTGGCGGGCCGAGTTACGTTAAATTTGAATGATGTGCCTTGGGATCAGGCGTTAGATTTAATTTTAAAAGCCAATGGTTTGGCAAAACGTGAAGCGGGAAATGTTGTTTTAGTCGCGCCGACCGCGCAAATTTTTAAATTGGAAGAGGAAGAATTAGAGGCTAAAAAAGTTGTTGAACAGCTAGAGCCTTTACGGACAGAATATATTCAAATAAACTACGCTAAAGCGGATGATATTCGGCAGATACTAGAAGGGCGAGAAGATACGGTTGTAAATAATAGTTCTTCAAATAAAAAAGATGATAAAAATAATAGCCGTGTTCGTAGTGGTCGCTTATTGTCGGATCGCGGGGTGGTGAATGTTGATGTTCGAACCAATGTTTTAATCGTAAAAGATACCTCGAAAAAAATGGAAGCAATTCGAGCACTCATTCAAAAATTGGATATTCCCGTACGACAAGTTATGATTGAGGCACGAATTGTCAATGCGGATAAAAACTTTGCCCGTGATTTAGGCATGCGTTTTGGGATTGCAAAAGCGGCAAGACTTGGTTCTAAAAGAGGCTTTGCGATAGGACCTGCACCGACGGTTGGTGGTTTGGTAACCCGTGATGTAAATGGCACACGGACAGGTGGTGGAATTGTTGTTCCGTCGGTGAGTGATGCGAATGTGAGCAATTATTTGGTCGATTTGGCTTCACAAGGTGCCAATGCGTTTCCGCCAGCCGCCTTAGGAATGACACTGGCACGAGCGGCAGATTATGTGTTAAATTTAGAAATATCGGCACTTGAAGGTGATAATCGAGGGGAATTAATTTCAAACCCACGGGTTTTAACTTCAGACAGAGTTGAGGCTATCATCAAACAAGGGGTTCAAATTCCTTTCAGTACCACGAGTTCAGAAGGGACACAAACTGAATTTATTGATGCGGTATTGGAGTTAAAAGTAAAGCCTCAAATTACACCAAATGGCAGTGTCATTATGGATTTAGCCATTAAAAATGATACCGCAAATGATTTAGGTGGAATTGATAAAGAAGAAGTGAAAACCACCGTACAAGTAAATGATGGTGAAACCGTTGTTTTAGGCGGTATTTATGCGATGGATACGGGTAAAGTCGTTACAAAAGTGCCTTTCTTTGGGGATTTGCCTATTGTTGGAATTTTATTTAGAAACACACGAGATTCAGAAGTCAAAAAAGAGTTATTGGTTTTTATAACCCCAAAAGTGGTTAAAGATTCGGTAACATTACAGTAAATATGCTTTTACATGCATTTGATAGGGGGGCGTAATGCCTCCTTTTTAATTTTATACCCCATTAATCTATGAAAAAAACAGAAAATATTTATTTAATCGGTCTAATGGGCGCAGGTAAAACTACGATTGGTCGCCAATTAGCAACGGCGTTGAAAGTCCCGTTTTATGACAGTGATAAGGCGATTGAAGAAAGTACAGGCGTTGATATTCCGACCATTTTTGAGTATGAAGGTGAAAAAGGTTTTAGACAGCGCGAACAAACCATGTTGGGGCGTTTAATAGAAATTGACGGTATTGTTTTAGCCACGGGCGGTGGTGCAATTTTACGCGAAAAAAATAGAAATTTATTGAAAAAAAATGGTTTTATCGTTTATTTAGAATGCTCGGTTGAGCATATTTTAAAACGTACTCGTCGTGATTCTAAACGGCCTTTATTACAAACTGATAACCCTAAAGAAAGCATTGAGTCATTATTTGAGCAGCGCGAAGCACTTTATCTTGATTGTGCAGACTTTAAAATAGATACAGGCACCTTGCAAACAAAAATGGTGGTGAGTGCTATTTTAGAGGCTTATGAACAAATTAATGATGAGTAATGTGAAACAATTACGACTTGAACTAGGGGCGCGAAGTTACCCTATTCTCATTGGTTCAACGTTGTTGTCTCAAATTAATATATTAAATAAATATATTAGCTCTAAGCAAGTAGTTGTCGTGACGAATACTACAGTTGCGGCTTTATATTTAGAAAGATTAAAGACGCTATTATCGGCCTATCAGCTTGAGTGTGTTATTTTGCCCGATGGTGAAGAATATAAAACCCTGAATTATGTTGAAAAAATTTGGGCAGATTTATTGGAAGCTAAATTTAATCGTAATGCCACCTTAATTACATTAGGAGGCGGTGTTGTGGGTGATATGGGGGGCTTTGCGGCGGCATGTTATCAACGTGGTATTCCTTTTATCCAAATTCCAACGACTTTATTAGCGCAGGTGGACTCCTCAGTAGGCGGAAAAACGGGGGTTAATCATGCGTTGGGCAAAAACATGATCGGTGCATTTTACCAACCACAAGCCGTGCTGATTGATATTTCAGTTTTAAAGACGCTGGAGAATAGGCAATTGTCGGCGGGTATCGCGGAAGTGATTAAATATGGTTTAATTAGAGATCTTGAGTTTTTTGAATGGATAGAGCAAAATATTAAACGGTTATTGGAAAAAGACGAATCTGCTTTAAGCTTTGCTATAGAACGTTCTTGCTTGAATAAAGCTGAAATTGTCGCAGAAGATGAGCATGAATCGGGTATTCGTGCAATTTTGAATTTAGGGCATACTTTTGGTCATGCGATTGAAACGGGAATGGGCTATGGGCAATATTTACATGGTGAGGCGGTAGCAATCGGAACCTGTTTAGCGGCCGATTTATCGCGTAAATTAGGTTATTTAGATGATGAGATGGTTTTA
>JAGLBU010000063.1 GCA_023146575.1 Methylococcales bacterium | reverse complement strand
AAATCTATGAAGGCTTAGTGGTTGCTATTATGGAATCTTCTTTTGGTAATATGTTGCAAATGATGGGCGGTGAAGAAGCACTTATCCCTATAAAAGAACCGTTTACTCTCAAAATGCAACAAACACTGGCACACATGGTGGCATCCGATAATTTTAAATCCGCCCTGCAACAAAGTTTAAATGCGCATAAAATTAGTCAGGATATTTTAATTAAAATAGAAACGGTAATTGATAAACGGTTAAATGAACTCACCCCTCAAATCGTCAAGGAAATGGTGCAAGCGATTATCCGAGAACATTTAGGCTGGTTAGTGGTCTGGGGTGGTGTTTTTGGTGGGTTATTAGGCGCAATGTTTCATTTTGCTTAACGCTGAGCGTTGATAAACTGACCAACCCTTCAAAAATTAAATATAAAAAGATTTATGGGGGGGGGCAGTATTGAAGCATCGCTTAAAAAAATTGTAGAATGGCGCGCGCAAGCTTTGTCGTTCAATAAATACCGCTTTTATTAATTGCCATTTGTTGACTCATTCTATTGTGACCGCCTTACTCCTGAAATATGCATATAATCACCTATGAATGACCCCTTAGATTCCGATGTGTCTTACCTCTACGGTATTTTATTTGATCGTACGGCCAAGCAAGTTCTTATGGAAAAAAAACAATTGACAGGGACGCTAGGCGTTTGGGGTCGATCAAGACTTTCAAAACGTGCTAAAGACATCGAAAAAATTATCTTTCATATTTTTGAGAAAAAAAATACCGACTATCAACAAATTATTTCAGAAATTTTAATTGACTTAGATTACATAGAGGCCAATAACGATACGTGGGGGAATGTCAGCTTAGATGAATTGATTTATCTTCGAAACCTATTAAATGAATTGTCCTAATAAAATCACTCGCTTCATCATATTTTTGATTCAAAAAAAGAAGAATTTCGCTTAAACTTGTAACCCTTGCGCTTTTTCGGCATAATCCAAACCATACTAAAATTATTAAAGATCCATAATAAGGGACAAACAAAATGAGTCATGTCATTCGAAGTGGCGATACGTTAGGTGAAATTGCCCAACGGTATAATGTGACAGTTTCACAAATATTAGCCGTAAACCCTCGTATTCGCAATGCTCACCGTATTAGAGTGGGTCAAGTTATTAGAATTCCAAGTCGTAAACCACGCACATCGAGCAGAACACGCTCTCGATCAAAAAGCCCTCGCTCAGCACGTGCATCAAGATCGCCACGTCCAGTAGAGCCTGTAAAACCGGTAGAAACAACGCCTGTTGAAGAAAACAGTCCTAAAGCCGAAGAGAAAAAAGCGGAGATTTCAAATGTCTATACTATTAAAAGAGGGGATAGTTTAGATAAAATTGCTCGAAAATATAATATGTCCTTAGGGAAACTTTTAAAAGCGAACCCTTCGATTAAAAATGCTAATCGAATTCGGATTGGGCAAAAAATTATTATTCCTTCAGATACCTTTCTGACGCAGGTTAAAAACTTTTTTACCTTTCGCTGGATGTTTGAATCTGAAAACACCTACGTTGAAGTCAACCCATACGAAACCGCCAGCAAACCTGAGAATAATCCTGAAAATGTTGATATTGACAAAGATGGGGCATTGGTTGATGAAGACGCACATGTTGAAGAGTTTAATCGCTCTAAATTTTTTACAACCTATCGCCGTGTTTTTGGCTCCTTAAATCAAGGGCAAGTGAATGGTTTAAACTCTTTATTACACTCATTTGAAGAAGACGAACATATCAATAAAATTCAGCATATCGCCTACATGCTGGCAACGATAAAACATGAAACGGCCAACCGATTTCAACCGATTACCGAATACGGTGGTCGATCTTATTTTAGTCGCTATGATCCTGTACTAGCAAACAGTTCACGCCGTCGATCTAGAGCAAAAGCCAATGGCAATACCCGTCGTGGGGATGGTTATAGATACAGAGGACGTGGGTTTGTACAAATAACATGGCAAAAAAATTATAAAAAATTAGGCGAAGTTTTAGGGCATGATTTGGTTAAATATCCTGAAAAAGCCCTAGACCCTGTGATCGCTTATCAGATTATGTCCTATGGAATGCGCCATGGTATTTTTACAGGTCGGCGCTTAAGTCATTACTTAACCGACAACCATACTGATTACCGCCACGCCCGAAAAATTATTAATGGTATGGATAAAGCGACTCGAATTAAGCATTACGCTGAAAACTTTGAAAAAGTTTTACGAGTTGCCATTGCTTAAAAAAAAATTTATCTGAACTCTACTTAACCTATTACCCTAATACTGACAACTATGTGGTTTAAAAATCTTTCTCTTTTTCGTCTTACTGAAACCTTTAATGTTTCCTCAACTGAACTGATCGAAAAGTTAGCGCCAATGATTTTTCGCCCCTGTGGCAGTCATGATGAATCCAGTTTTGGCTGGACAGCACCTTTAGGGGGCAATTCTGAATTATTAATTCATGAAGCCAATGGTTTCATTATGCTTTGCGCTAAAAAAGAAGAAAAAGTTCTACCAAGTGCGGTAATCAATGAAATAGTACAAGAAAAAGTCTTAGAACTTGAAACTGCGCAAGGTTCAAAACTGTCTAGAAAAGAAAAAACTTCACTCAAAGATGAAATTATTTTTGAGTTATTACCCCGTGCTTTTTCTTTTTCACGTAAAACCTACGCTTATATAGACCCAAAAGGAGGCTGGATTGTGGTTGATTCAGCATCGTCTAAAAAAGCAGAAGACTTACTCAGCTATCTCCGAAAATGCTTAGGGTCATTACCCATTGTTCCTGTTGCTAGCGCTAATAATCCTAGCCAAGTAATGACGCAATGGCTAATGGACAATGAAATCCCGCAAGGTATTAGTATTGAAGATGAATGTGAACTACGTTCCACTGAGGAAGAGGGTGGCATCGTTCGCTGTAAAAACCATGACTTGTCACTGCCAGAAATTAAAAACCATCTACAACAAAATAAATTAGTCACCAAATTAGCCCTTAATTGGGATGATAAAATTTCGTTTATCTTAGATGAAGAACTCGCCGTCAAACGCTTACGTTTATCCGATTTAATTCAAGATCAAATCGCAGATATAAATGCCGAAACGGAAGCCGAACGTTTTGATGCAGATTTCTCAATTATGACGTTAGAGTTAGCCAATTTTTTACCGCGACTCCTTGAAATTTTCGGCGGAGAGATTAAAAAGTAATGAAAAAATCACCGATTCAACTCAATATTTTAGCGACAACGGTCTTACTAACATTAAGCTACAATGCTAATGCAGTTACTTTTCCGTTACCCCCAGAAGCCAATGGTCTTATCGGAAACCCTGCTGATCGAAAAATTGTCAAAGCAACTAAAGCAGAAACCTTGCTTGATATTGCAAGGCAACACGATTTAGGTCAAAATCAAATAGTTTGGGCAAATAAAAAAGTCGATCGCTGGTTGCCAAGTAAAGAAGTTGAATACACCAAGCTTGATAAAGAAGGCAATAAGGTCATTAGTAAAGGCAAAGGCAAAGATATTTTTATCCCTAGAAGTTATTTATTGCCGAAAATAAAACGTGAAGGGATCGTCTTAAACTTGCCTGAATATAGGATGTATTATTACCATAATGGTCAAGTTACCACTCATCCTATTAGCATCGGGCGGCAAGACTGGAATACCCCTTTAGGACGTACTCGTATTATTAAAAAAACCAAAAATCCCACATGGACACCGCCTGCGTCTATTCGTAGAGAACATGCCGCCCTAGGTGATATTTTACCCGCCGTATGGCCTGCAGGCCCTAATAACCCACTCGGCTTATATAAGATGAGTTTAGGGCGTGCGGGTTATTTAATTCACAGTACCAATAAACCATTAGGGGTTGGTATGCGTGTAAGTCATGGGTGTATTCGTATGTATCCTGAAGATATAGAGCGGATTTTTCCATCCATCAAAGAAGGCACCGTGGTTCAAATTCTAAATAACCCCATTAAAGTGGGTTGGTCAAATAATGGACTTTATATTTCGGTGCATCCTGATTTAGATGACGTCCCACGCAGTTATCAAGCAAGGCTCTCAAAAGCAATGGCATTGATCCAAGAAGCATCTGCTGGAGAACCTGTCAGTATTAGTGGTAGTTTATTAAAAAAAGCCCTAACAGAGAGTAACGGTATACCTGTTGCACTTCATAAAGGGGCTAGAGTTTTAAGTCCACTATTAATGGACACCTTGCCGAGTTCACAATTAGCACCCTCTTCCTCCATTAAAACATTTCAAGCAAAACCTGCAACCGCAATAAAATCTAGATCCATTCAAGCAAAAACAGCTACAGCAGGAACACTGCCACCTCCTCCTACGAACATAGGAGCAAAAAAAGCCAGTCTTGCGCCTCAACCCAAAAAAATTACAGTGCCTCTTTCAAAAAAAGTAGCTAAAACAACAGCACCACCTAAATTAAAAAAGGAAGTGGTTAAAACGGCAACATTAGAAACTAAAAAACCTGTTTTAAAAACAACAGCACTAGTGTCCAAAAAAGAAGTGATTAAAAAAGCCGTACCTAAAGCAAAAAAACAAATTGTTAACGCTACACCACCCGTGCTCAAAAAAAAAGTGGTTAATGTTCCTAAAAAACCTTATGTACCAACCCCCATTGCCACGCCGCGTTTAAAAGCGCCGCCTCCAAAGGTCATTACACCTAGTAATGGTTACAGTGGTGCGAGTAATAGCACCGTTAAAACAGCACAACCTACTCGTAGCTCTTTACCACCGCCACCACGTTTGAAAAAAACACCAAAAAAGGTTGCTAAAAAACCAGCTCCAAGCTTAAAAGCCGCTCCAAAATTAAAAGCGA
>JAGLBU010000062.1 GCA_023146575.1 Methylococcales bacterium | reverse complement strand
CACCTAAAGCACCATTGCCTCGTTTAAATAAAAAACCTGAACCTGAATTTTCTATTTTAAAAGGCGCACGATAAAGCTTTATTTTTGCTCATGTAATTCCAGATTAATGATTCTAAGTGCCGCTAATACGGCGGCAAACACTTGATTTGAATGCACCCCTCGCGTTCGTTGTACTTTATGATCACCCTCCCACGTAATTACGCATTCGGTAATTGCATGAGTATTTCCCCCTTTAGGGATTCTAACCTCATAATCTAACAACGTTGGTAACACATAATCGTGTTTTTTCAGCACCTTATTAATGGCATCTACAAATGCCGTAAAACCCCCATTTCCAGAACCAGAGGCAATATGCTCAACACCTTGTACATTCACACGTAAACTCACGGTTGCTTCTAAATCAAAGCCACTGGTAATGGTGCAGTTTATTAATTTAATATGGTGATAATTTTTACTCTCAAGAACATCGGCAATAATAAAAGGCAAATCATCTAAACTAATTCTTTGCTTAGAATCACCTAACTTAACAATCCGTGCCAATACTTTCTTTTGGTTTGCGTCTGATAATTCCAAATCTAATAACTCTAAATTTTTCTTTAACGAAGCTTTACCACTCATTTTTCCCAAAGCATAACTATGATGACGAGAAAAACGCTCAGGGACTAATTTACTTTTATATAAGCCACCTTTTTGATCGCCATCTGCATGAATACCTGCCGTTTGTGTAAACACATCACTGCCAATAATTGGCGCGTTTGAAGACACGCGTTTACCCGAAAAGTCCTCAACCATACGACTGATTCGCATTAAATGACTTTCATCAATCGACAACGTTTTATGCATTTTATCGCGTAATACGACACTCACTTGCGCTAACGAAGCATTGCCTGCTCGCTCGCCCAAACAATTAATAGTACAGTGAATGGATTTTATGCCCGCTTGAACGGCCGCCATTACATTGGCCGTCGCTAAACCATAATCATTATGTGGGTGAAAATCAAATTGTACCTCAGGGTAGCGCTGGCACATATCCTCTAGACTTTCAAAAACCTCATCAGGCGACATCACCCCTAAGGTATCGGGCAACATAAAATGACTAACGCCTATTTTTTGTAAACGATCCATAAAGGCAAACACATAATCAGGGCTATCCTTGTAGCCATTTGACCAGTCTTCTAAATAAATATTGACTGTAAAGTTTTTACTTAAAGCATATTCTATGGTTTGAATCACATCGGCTAAATGCGCTTCCAGTGTTTTTTTAAGCTGTTCCCGGCAATGTTTTTCACTCCCTTTTGTGAGGAGATTAATCACCTGCCCCCCTGTTTCAAGAATCCAGTCAACACTGCGCGTATGATCGACAAAACCTAAAACTTCGACACAGCCTTTAAAACCTTCGGCATTTGCCCACTGATTAATACGACTAACCGCTTGTTTTTCACCTTCTGAAACCCGTGCCGACGCCACTTCAATACGATCAACTTTAAGGGCTTGTAATAAGGCTTTGGCGATGTTGACTTTTTCATCAGGCGAGTACGAAACCCCTTGAGTTTGTTCACCATCACGAAGGGTGGTATCCATCAGTTGGATAGTGTTTGATTGAGTGGGCATATTTTTTGAAAAAAAGAATTTTGAGAAGAGGGAAAGCGCGTCAAACGTTCACGTTAAATCAGTCGTTTAAGACCATGTTGAATACGGTTGTAAACTTAACATGTTGTTATAATACCGAACATCTTCGGTAACTTCCAGCCCTAACCATGCTGGTCTGCAAAAATCTTCACCCACCCTTGATAATTCAATTTCAGCAACAATAAGCCCTTTATTTTCGTGAGTGAACTCATCAATTTCCCACACATGCTGTTTATGAGCTACAAAATGGCGTGTTTTTTCAATTAAAGGCCGATGACAAAGCGTTTTTAGCATGTTAAGTGCATCTGCCTTTGGGATAAGATATTCGTACTCTTGTCGAGAGGTGCCAACGGTTGCACTTTTAATATTTAACCACGCTTTATCATCCGTTATTCGCACGCGTACCGAACTGTTTTTATCCGAATTTAAATACCCTTGCTGATACATGCAGTGGTGTGAAACCTGCTGTCGCCACTCATCGTTTGCCAATAAAAATTTATGCTCAATTTCAATCGCCATTTAAAAATCAGCCTTGCAATGACTACCATCACAAAGCGGGGTATTTTTGGTACAAGCGCAACCACAAAGGTAAGTGGTTTTAGTGGCTTCAGCAATGAAAGTAATGGGGTTTTTATCGGTTTTTTTGTGTGAACCATCACATAATGGCATGGCTTGGCTTTTGCCGCAAGCACACCATGAATAGGATTTACCTGCTTCTAATTCAGCGGGTAAAGGGAATTTAGTTCTGACTGCCATTTGTATAGCTCCTATTGATTAATTAGGTGAATAAAACTTAATCTTCAGGTTCAAGCACGGTTTTTAATTCCAGTTTTATTTCGGTTCCATGCTCGTCTGAAGCTGTATTTTTTTCCTGAGAGATAATATCAATTTTCCCACCATATGCGAGCATAAATTTTTTGACCAACGGCATTCCAAAGCCTGTACCTAATTCGCCATTTGTACCTTCACGGGTGGTTGCTTTTTCGATTTTAAAGACATCGTCTTGCAGTTTTTCAGGCATTCCGATACCAAAATCTTTGACTGATAAATACACCATATCAACCAGCTTTTGCGCTGAAATAATAATTTGTGCTTCTGGGAATGAAAATTTAATCGCATTGGTTAATAAGTTGTTCATAACAGAGTTAATAAATGAAACACTTTCAACCACCACTCTCTCATCGTCTTCAATATCAACGACTACCTCAATATTTTTTTTCTGAATTTTTTCATGAACAATCA
>JAGLBU010000061.1 GCA_023146575.1 Methylococcales bacterium | reverse complement strand
CGTAAATTTAAAGAATTTTTACAACGTTATTTACCCACACAAACAGGTGATATTCAAACCCCCACAGGACAGTTATTAGGAAAACATCATGGCCTGATGTATTACACCCTAGGACAACGACAAGGGCTAGGTATTGGTGGGGTTAAAAATGCCCCCGATGAACCGTGGTATGTTTTAGAAAAAAATTTAAAAACCAATACTCTCACCGTTGGTCAAGGTCATAATCACCCATTAATTTTACATAACTCATTGCAAGCAGGGCAATTAGATTGGTGTGATAATCAACCTTTAAAAAAAGCCATTCATTGCCACGCTAAAACACGTTATCGACAAGCCGACCAAGCCTGTTATCTAACACCATTAGCTGACGATCGCTGTCAAGTAAATTTTGATCAACCTCAACGGGCAATTACCCCTGGTCAGTCGGTGGTTTTTTATCAAGGTGATCTCTGTTTAGGCGGTGGTGTGATTGAATCTAAAACTAATTTATAAATAATACAGAGACGTTAAGCGTGAACAAAGACAAAACCTTAAAAAAGAAAAATGCCAAACAAATTGCTCATGTTTTAATTGAAGCGTTGCCCTATATTCAGCGCTTTAAAGGTAAAACCATCGTGGTAAAATTTGGTGGTAATGCAATGGTTGATGACAAACTCAAGCATAGTTTCGCCAAAGATATCGTCTTGATGAAATTAGTCGGGATTAACCCGATTGTCGTTCATGGTGGAGGCCCTCAAATTGCTCATTTATTAACCCGATTAGGTAAAGACAGCGAATTTATTAATGGAATGCGCGTCACCGACAGCGAAACAATGGACGTGGTTGAAATGGTGTTAGGTGGCTTGGTTAACAAAGAAATTGTCAACTTAATTAATCGCAGTGGAGGCAAAGCAATTGGCTTAACAGGAAAAGATGGCGATTTTATTCATGCACGTAAAATAAAAATGACCCATTCAGACCCCGAGAAAGCCTCTGAAATTATTGACTTAGGTCATGTTGGTGAAGTTGAAAGCATCGATGCTTCCATCGTTGACATGCTCAACCAAAGTAATTTTATTCCTGTCATTGCTCCGATTGGAGTCGGTAAAGATGGCTTTTCTTATAATATTAATGCGGATTTAGTTGCGGGAAAAGTCGCCGAAGTGTTACATGCTGAAAAATTGATTCTTTTGACCAATACACAAGGGATTTTAGACAAAGAAGGGCAGCTTTTAACAGGCTTATCCATCAAAGATGTTGAAGCGCTGACCTTAGACGGCACTATCAGTGAAGGCATGATCCCCAAGACTCGCTGTGCAACCGATGCCTTAAAAGGCGGCGTTTCCAGTGTTCATATTATTGATGGACGCATTGATAATGCGGTTTTATTAGAACTCTTAACCGATCAAGGGGTCGGAACACAATTGTATTGAACAATTTAGACAGCTTCTCCCTAATTTTATGGCAATAATTTATCTTGACTATGCGGCAACAACACCTGTTGCAAATGAAGTGACATCTAAAATGATGCCGTATTTAACCTCGACAGGTATTTTTGCTAATCCTGCGTCAATACAACATTCGTTAGGAAAGCAAGCGGAAAAAATAGTTGAACAATCACGCCTTGAAATAGCCACTATTTTAAATACAAAGTCTCAAAAAGTTTATTTTACTTCAGGGGCAACTGAATCTAATAATTTAGTACTAAAAGGCTTGGCATTTAGTAAAAAGCATCAGGGTAAGCATCATATTATTACCTCAGCCACTGAGCATAAATCTATATTAGATTGTTGTAAATTTTTAGAAACACAAGGCTTTCATGTCACTTATTTAAGACCTGATAAAACAGGGTTGTTAGATTTAGATAAATTAGCGTCAGCGATCACACGTCAAACATTAATTGTGTCTATTATGCAAGTAAATAATGAAACGGGTGTTATTCAAGACATTGCCGCGATTGCGAAATTATGCCAACAAAAGAATGTATTTTTTCATGTGGATGCAGCACAAAGCATCGGTAAATTAGCGCTTGATTTAGCAACGATTAAAATTGATTTCCTTTCTGTTTCAGGGCATAAGTTCTATGCGCCTAAAGGGATTGGTTGTTTAGTCATTCGTGATGTTAGAGCGGCCGATTTAATGCCATTATTTCATGGAGGTGGGCAGGAAAAAAATTTACGCGCAGGCACATTGCCTGTACATCAAGTTGTTGCTATGTCGGCCGCACTAACTTTGCAACAGCAACGTTTACAAAAAGATTGGAACTATTTAACACAATTAAGGCATTGTCTATTTAATACATTGAGTCAATTAGAAGGTGTCCAATTTAACGGTAATAATCAATATAGTGTTCCCCATATTATTAATGTAAGTTTTGATGATATTCCTTCAGAGGCATTATTAATCGCGTTGCATGAAACGGTTGCCATAGCCACAGGGTCTGCGTGTAACAGTGGTGCAATGGAAGCCTCACATGTATTAAGGGCGATGGGGATAGAAGGCGATAGACTTTATAATGCCGTACGTATAAGTTTTGGGCGTTACACCACTAAAGCGGAAATCAAACAGGCTGGACAAGAAATTTGCACACAGGTTCAACGTTTACGTGCATTGACTTAAAGCGCTTTCGTTTATACCTATTAATGGATAAAAAAACAATCACCGCTTACGACCAACAAGCAAAAAGTATTGCTAAACTTCACGCTAATTTAATACCTCAAAGACTTTATCAATTAATTGAGCAATTTTTTGTGCGCGGAGCATCGACTTTAGATATGGGATGTGGTATTGGTCGAGACAGTTTTTATTTACAACAACAAGGCTTTCAAGTTTTAAGTGTTGATGCGTCAAAAAATATGTTAGAACAAATGAAACAATTATACCCTAGTGTAACATTTGTCCATGATGCGTTACCTGACTTAACAAGCTTAGAAAATGCCAGCTTTCAAAACATATTCTGCTCAGCGGTATTAATGCATTTACCCTTATCAACAATGGAAAGTACCTGCAAACGTTTCGCTCAATTATTAAAACCCCACGGTTGTTTGATTATTTCATTCCGTGATACCCAAGAAAAAAATAAACGCGAACAAGGTAAGCTTTATGAAACAATTAATGCATTACAGCTTTGTCATTTATTTAGTCTTTTCAATTGCTCTCTTTTATTTTCAGAAATAAAAGTAGAAAAAAATCGAAATTTATATTGGCAAAACATGGTATTTTCCAAAAGATAACTTTAAATAGATAGTTTTAAATCCGCATCAAACTCATGTGGATCCAACTCCGCTAATTGTGTTCGAACTCTTGCTCTTAAAGCCTTTGCTGGATTTAGCACATAATCCTCATAATCAGAATGATCAGGGTTGAGTAATAATAACTTTGATAATGCGGTCGCTAACCGTTTAACCGCATTTGCATCACGCATATCCTTAATAGCTAAATCAGGTACCTGCCCAAACGGAAACTCAGTATGACTAACTGTGCGCAATTGATGTAAATACTCGCCAAAAACATCTGCTTTAAGCCCTACCCCCTTCGCCGCACTATCCGTGGTAAAACGTGGAATTTTCCAACCTGCAATAATCCCATGAAACCTATCCATTAATGCGCTGTCATGAAACATTTCAGGTAAATGGCGAATATAATCGTCTCGCTTTGGTTCATTGTTATATAACTCAATATTCGCTAAAATCATCAAGCCACATTCACTGGTTATTTTATCATTGGCAATGGTGAAATGCCCTGATTCGAGGTAGTCTTTGAATTTAGCATGAATGTCATCAGCGCCCTTAAAACTAATGGATTGTCCCTCGTCTAACACCAATAAATCATGTTTTCCTAATAAGCCAATTTCTTTGGTATTAAGGTTTTTAAATAATTGCGCATTTGTTAATGCTCCCCCACTATTTAGCCAGACATGACGACTGAGATTAGAAAAAATAAATGATTTTCCTGTACCTTTAGGCGCAAGTTCCATCATGTTAAGGTTATTTTGAATAAGAGGTAATAAGCGTAATATTAAATTATTTTGTTCTTCTTCTGAGTACGCCTTTGGCTCATACCCCATTGTTCGTAATAATAAAAAAACCCATTCACGCGTTGTAAAATTTTCTCGCGCTTTGACTAAGTTTTCTAAATTAACCTGACCTGATTGCATAGGATAAAATTCACCCAATTCAATAATATTATGCTTACCTTCTGGTCTTACCCATAAACGCCCTGCTCCCCATTGCCCTCCATTTAATAAGGATTGATTTTGATCTAAAACACCTTTAACAATTGCCGCATTTCGTTCATCAATACAAGGTATGGTAAGTAGTGACTCACCTTTTTTTATATTAATTCGAACTTCAAATCGGTCAAGTAGGACAACAGGTTCACCCGATTGTAAACGATATTTAATCGTTTCTTTTTCCCCCTTTGCGGGTAAATGCTTGCTCATAAAATCAGTCACCTCTTTATAAACTTGGGATTGATCTTTTTCGGGGGATTGAAACCGTGAAACCATCCATTCTTCAACAAAACTTGGAATTGCCCGTTTTTCACGAATTTTTAATTGGCGAACCAAGGCTTTATCTATCGTCAATTCACCGAAATTATCAGCAATTTTTTCATCTAATATGTGTGAGTTCATAAATTTAAAACATACCCTCAAAGTTTTCAGTATCAGTGTTTTTTTCTAATAAAATAGGGGGAAACTCAATGTTTAATAGTTTTTCATTCTCTTCATGACCCCCATCATTTCTATCATAACTTAGATGTAATGGCAGTTCGACAGCGCCTTCTTGCTGAGGATGCGCACTAAATTTTAATTGCACTCGCTGACTTTTACCTGCACGTAAGCTATCAATGGTTTCTTTTCCTTTAAAAGGACTAGTCAGAGTTAATTGAATGTTTTTAACATCAATATTACTGCTTAAACAACATTCTACTTGCCAAATTTCATCAGGAAGTTTAATGCAATTAATTGATGTTAAAATAATACTTAATGGCGTTTTTATCAGCTGAGGCGTATTTGAAGTTAACCTAATAAAAGGTATCATCACTTCTTCAGGTGTTAAACCCCCGTGTGTTAATAGTGCCTCTTTACTCAACCGTAGGCGTTTTTTAGGGATCGCATAACCCTTCATAACCTCAAAATCTGGGTGATTAGGGTTTGATGCTACCTTTTTAAAAACCCGTTCTTTTATCTCGCCTAAGGCCTTACCTTGGTAATATTCACTGGTTACTGTCATACCGTGGTCAGCGGTAATAAAAAAAGCAATGTCTTTATTAAATTGAGCGGCATCTTTACGCCATTTTTCAATCGAACGGTTTATTTGTTTAATAATGGGCTTAATATCATCTCGATGTTTACTAAAACTGACACAGTCATGTAAGCGCTCATCGAGTCTATTTTCAAAGAGTACAACGAGCTGAGTATTTTCATCTAAACGCTCAGAAGAATCTTTCCAACTTTTTACCACTTTTAATGAATTATCCCGTACCAAATAGCGTTGATAACAGTTTTGTAAAATCTCTGTTTGTGTTTTACCTTGCTGCTTATCTGTTTCTAACCCTGTTAAAACAGCCATTTTTCCAACTTCAGTTAATGTTGGCAATGGGGCAAACAAATCATCTTGCTGTAAGTTGAGGTGATTTAACTCGGCTAATTCAGCCAAAATAATATCTTTATTAAGTGCTGAAAGCGCATCAATCATAATAACGACAACAATATAAGCCTCTTTTAGATACGCTTCAATTTGTGTGGCACAATATCGCCAATTATTAGGTGAGCGTGCAACTCTTACCGATTGATGTATTAACCATTCACTAAAACTTAAATTTATAACCTCATCTGGCAGTTCTTTATTTAAAAATAGTGTCCGACAATAATCAAAATAATCCTCAGACCAGTGTAAAGTTTCATCAACACTTGCATTGGCCTCTAATAATGGATATTTTTGACAACGATTTTGTAGGTTCTTTAAAAGTGATTGACTTTCTTGACTGTTAAATTGACTTAATTTGAGTAATAATTCATCACTCATTAACGCTTTATTTTCCTCAATTAATTCACTCAGCTCTGTCAGTAAAGAAGGCCAATCCACTAAAATAGGACATAAATTTTTAGATTGAACCTCTTCATTAAGGATTTTACGTTCAAAAAGTTGTAATGCCTCAATAAACTTATCAGGTAAGCTACTCGCTTCTTTTTCAACGAAAGGAAACGTGGGCAAAGCGTTCAATAATAAATCAGATAAATTTTTTGCGGGTAAGGTCAGGTTCAATTGATAGTCATCAATAAAACAACGTAACGATAATAAATGTTGCTGGTAGGTTAAATTACTTAGAAAGCTATCCATTGAATTTTCAGTTAATAATGCCTTAATAAGTAAGTCAGCGACTTCATTATTCAGAGATAAACCTAATATTAAATGTGTTTTAAAACAATCCTGTACCGCATCTATGGTTAAAATATGTAGAAAGGTTGGGGTTTGTTTACTTAAGGCACTAAAAAAAACCTCTATATCATTACTCAGTAAATCATTGTTGCAATTTTTAAGTAAATATTTTTCAAATTGTATCGTGGCAGAGGCCTCTAAAGGCTCTAAGAATTGTTTGTTATCTAGTATTTTTAAACGGACAATGAGTTCATTCGATAACCAATCAGGCAATTTTTTCTTAGAAAGGTTTTTAAGTATTTCTCGTGGCAATAATTTCTGTGTTAGTAAGACGCGATTTAGCCCTTCGTAATCACTAAAATGTCTAAATAACGCAGGGGTATTTAATCGAACTCTCAGCAAAGTATCTATTTTTTGTTCTAAGTGTGTATCAATTTTTTTTCGATTAATATTAACCGCTTTTTTATTATTACTAACGATAAGTGCATCTTGCTTATCAATGTTAAAATAATCAATTATTAACCTAATGCTCATCACTTATCACTGTGTTTACTTAAAATAGTTTTCAAAGTAGACCTCATAATCTCATCCGATAAAGTAGTGCGATTGCATATTTGCTCTATCTGGTGAATAAAATCATCTTCCGTGGTGATAGGGTCTGATTTATGCGCTATTATTTCTTGCGGTAACTGTTGATGATATTCAATCAATGTTTCAATTTTTCCCTTGTATTGCCCAATTTCACTGTCACTACACTGATCAATCGGTTTATTTAATACAATTTCAGTGAGTTTATTCGCATCAATTTTTGTATCTTCTTCATGCTTAGACAATAAATTACCTATTTCTTTCGCATCACTGCTCGCATTTTCATGGGTTAAATTACTAATTAAAATCTGTTTATTATCAATCGTAGTAGGAATTATATCTTTCCATGTTGTTTTTACCTCATAGGCTTTCATATTAGCAATTTTTTCAAATGCCTCTAATAAAACCTTTAACTCTACTAACGCTTTATCCACATCGGTTTGCGCGTTTAACAATTCAACCAAACAAGTGGCTAAGTCTTTTGAGTTAGTGCCAACTTGTTTAAAAAAATTTACTAATTGACGTGATTTTCCTAATAAGTTACTGGAGTTTTTAACGGATTCAGGTTGATTTTTAATAAAACTTCGCAACTTATGACAGCATTCGACGATATAACCCTCATTACTTTTATCTTTTTTAGGAATTTTAAAATGCAACCCAATGGCAAATAATACGGCTAATTGCTCAGGTGTAAAATCAAATAACCGAATAGTTAACTGACTATTCTTAGTAAAAGCACTGTTTAAATTTTTCGCAAAATCTAATTCCTTAGAACAATTACCCCAACGCAAACGCGGCACTTCATCACGAATAGCGACTGCCGCTAAAATAGCTAAGGTACAACTTGGTAAACCATAAGGTGGTGCCATTAATTTTGTACGTAACTCAGAAACTAAATACGGTGTATTACGCTTGTGTAATAAAGCATCATGAATAATTTTTAAAACCGTCTGTATTGCTCCCACTGCCTCCCCTTTATTTTTAATTTTCCAACCCTCGGCTGATTCAATAAAAAGTTGGTTTGCGCCCAACACGCCATCTATCAGAGCGGCAAGCTCACTGGTGTCATTTTCGCCTAATAAATCGGTTTGATACGTCGGGTTTGATTTAAATGCCAAGAGACGTTCAACAATTTTTAATGTTTTTGATTTCCCTGTATAAAGCTCATCATTCAAACCGTTAAGATTCATGGCGTAAATGGGAATTTCTTTAGAATAAAACTGTTGAATATTATCGGTAAGTTGTCGCCGTAAATCGTGCCATGATTTACAGCATAAAGCATCTAGTTGACCTGATTTAAAAATTTTAGTTTTACCATTTTCTAAACCCTTACGCCCAAATAAACGTTGTAAAATATCTAAACAATCATCACGACTTTTTTCCCATTTTGCTTGTAATTGGCGGCGTAAATTTTCTGTCGCTGTTTTTTCTTTTAGTAAAAGGTCTAAAGCAAGGTAACGACACAACAAGCCCCCTAACTTAAAAGTTTTACCATTTTGTGTAATCGTTTCTCCACGAACCCCTGCTAATGGTAACCAAAAATAAAGAGCCGTTGCGCTTATGTCTGCTATTTTTTCTTGAGCTATTTTAATATCGGCCGCTTCTTTTCCAAGCACTAAAAAAACGCGAGCGCTTAATATAGCTGTCTTTGTCTCAAGTTGAGACTTATTAAAAGGGGGGGTTAATAAAGAGACATCATAAGAGCGAACAATACCGCAATCGGAAGGGTCTAAATTATGTACACCTAAAAAAGGTAATAAATCGGCTTGTATTTCAGGGTAATTATTAAATAAAGTTTCAATTGAGCGTCCTGAAAAATGGTTTAATTTTTCAGCAATTAAAGCTTCAACATCAACCCCTGAATCTTTTGCTAAAGTCCATTGCTCGGTAACATCATTTTTCCAAATCACATTTGCAGCACTTAACCATGTTAAATCAGTGGTTAAATATTGCGTGTCCTTGGTATTTATTGACGCATCATAAAGTGCCGCGGCTAAAAAGGATTCACTGCTTTGAAAGTCTTCACTTAATAATTGAGAAAGCAACAATAATTTTAAAATAGCTTGTTTTGATTTAATTGCCTCAGATTCAAGCGTAGTAGGGATTTGTTTTAAAGCATGTTGATACTCATCCCATTCTTTCGTTGCTTTTTCTTTAAGGCTGTCTGCATAATAATCGACTAATTCAGGTAAGCGAATTAACTCTGCCTTAAAAGATTGCTCAGGATCAATAGTTCGAGTTAAAAACCCCTCAATATTGTCTCTAAAAAAAGTAAGCGCGGTACGATTGGATTGTGCGTATGTTGATAAAGCAAATAGGCCTGCTGCCATCATAGGATGCAGAGGATAACAGTCATATAAAAGAGAGGGGAAAAATTTCCCTAGCCCACTGAATAAACACTGATTTTTATTGATCGCAATTAAATTTTGTTGCATTTCTTGCGTATCTTTTTGAAACTGTTCACCTTGTTCTGTCCATGATTTTTGCATCCCTAATAGATGATAGCCTTCACTTTCTGAGGTACTAAGTTCAATTTTAAAAGGTCGATAAAAACGACCTGAAATGGTATCTAACCGATTTTTAATAGCAGGGATAGCATCCATCCGAGCGGCGTATTCAGAAAAAGAAACATGTGTGAGCGCTATAAAAATACTATGTCCCTGTGCAGGCTTACAAACGGTTTCTACAAAATTTTGCAGCATCATTATTTCTGCTACTGGCTCACGCGAAGAATTGCCAAGTAAAGCCTCTAAGGCATAACCAAATTCATCCCATAGAACAACAATGCCACTAAAGCCCTCTTTTTCAGCTAAATTTTTTCCAGCCTCTCGGTAAGCGTCAAGAAAATTTTTACCCCCTTCAGCGGCTGGGTTAAAATTGGCACCATGACAAACTTCTTTATGCCAGTGTTTAAAAACATTAAGAGCAATAGGTTGATGATTTTTTAAATCAGTTAATATTTCATCCGTGCGTAGATACTCATCGCCAAGTTGCCACTGAGATAAATTCGCTTCTGCATATTCAGGAGACTTTTCCACAATTTCCTCAAAACGCTTTACCCCTGCTTCATATTCGGTCATGGGTAAAATGGTTTGTGGATTTAAATCAGGGTGTCGGTCGAGCGCATCATAAAGAGCTTCCATTAATTGATCGGCTAAAGAAGGTGCTTCGGATCCATATAAAGAAACTAATAAATAAGGTTTTGCATCGGGGTCATCTTTTCTTAAAAAAGTATTTTTTAATTCATCGGCTAGTTTTTTTTCATCAAAGTTATTTAATCGCTGAAACAAACCTTCAAACGCATTCCCTCCTGAACCATTACGCAAAAGCTGTGCGATGAGTACTGCTAGATGACTTTTTCCTGAACCATAATTACCAAATAAACTAATGGCTCTCTCTTCTTGTGTCGCCTGAGGCAAAATTGCTTTGCAAATATGCTTTAAGACCTTTATCGTAGCTCGTGTCGGTGAAAAACTTTGAACTAATTGCGCATCCGCTAAACCATTGTCAAGCACAACCGCCGCATCATTAGAAGCGGCATTAATTTGGATAATATCACTTAATTGGCTCATTATAATTTTTTTAGAAAAACTGTTTTTTGGAAGAAATCCATAATGTCATTGATATATTATCAAGTGGTTTGGGGGTAAAATAATTAAGATTTAGGCGTTTAAACTCATCACTTTCAGGAAAAATAATAATGACATTATGCCCTCCATGCCGCGTACTTAAGGCTGACCAAAAAGCTTGTTTATCAAGGTCATTCCAAGGCTGAAGCCAAAAAGCAGGTCGATAAATAATAAGTCCTTTATGAGGGGCTTTAAAAATAGCGTTAATCAATTGATAGCGTAACAATGAATCAGGCGGGGCATTATTTTCTTCAGGGTTATGACCATCCCAAAAGCTGTAATCAGGCAACAATTTTTTAAAGGCTCTCGCCAATTCAGGCAGTATTGATGATTCTCGACTGGAAAGGGCCAAATGTTGATAACGAGCGCTTATGCTATGATGAGTTTTTATAATATTCTGTAGCTCGTCATTCAATACATCATTCATTCAAAACCCCTTTACTTTATACAGTACACTTTATTTTTTATAAATAGATCATAACCATGTATCTTCACCCTTTTGCAGTAGTTCTAACAGAGTTTTTTTCGGGTTACAGTCATCATTAAAAGAAATAGAATCTATGTTCACCGCTTCATTGAAACCAAAGTAATTTTTCCAACGAACACTCTGACTCATTCGCCTAAGGTGGGTACGGAGTTTTTCAGGAGAAAGGCATAAATAATGCGCGAGTCCATCAGCAAGAAGCTCCGAAAAATCTATACTGCTACGGCTTTTAAAAGAATGAAAACGCATCATAGCAAGACCGTGAATAATAATTTCATCAGTAAGTTTTGGGGTTCCTAAACGAATAGCAATTCCTTCCTCACTGTTTTTTCGGGTTTGAATAAGCCCTAATTCAGCCAGAGGACGGTTATCTGCAAACATTCGCCTGACCCCTCTCAATGAAGACCCCGTTGTTTTTTCTGTATAATCTGAATCATCAGGCTTTTTAATGGTTATTATAATTTTTTGAATGATTTTTTTTTCATTAACCCAATCGTTAGATAAATAATCTAAATATGTAAAAAAGCTCGCATAAGGTTCATTAATTTCAGAAAAACAAATAGCTAAATGAAAAGCCCACCATGAGGATGATTTTTCTAATTTAGGGTCATTGTTAAAAAGAGCAAGACCAAAGTTAGTTAATTCAAATTCCTTTAACTTTTTATTACTTTTTATTATTTGAGCGGCTAACATCCAATTTTTTATAGTGCTCAGTCTATTTTTTCCTGCAATAAACGTAAGTCTTGCTTGTCGCATATTCTTACTTGAAAAAATTTCTTTATCGGTTTTTATTGTTTCAATACCTTTTTTTATCCACCACCGACAAATAGGTTCACCTTCATTACTAATTAGCGCCATTATTTTACCTTAAATAGTTTAAAGTTAAATCTTTCATTATTTAAAACAAATCATGCAGCCATCATCGGAGTCATCATCTAATAATGTATCCATTAATTTTTTAGGCTTTTTTATTTCATTTTGTTCTCTCATTAATGCTTGCTTTTTAATATTTTCTTTTCTTGTTAGCATATCATCTAATGATTCATCTTGTGACCACGTGTGATTACGGCCTTTATTTTTATGATAAAGCTCAAATTGTCGTGCTTTTTCAAATAGTTCTGGGTGGTTATCATGTAAGCCCATCCATTCGACTTTACGTTGATAAAAACAAAAATAACAGCCAGACCGACTACGCCAATCATAATATTTTGGCATTCCTAGTCCAGAATCATCAAGAATATTAATAATATCTTCTTTATTTAATCCAGCGTCTTTAAAGGGGTAAGCAGCATTAATATTGGGTTTTGTGGAAACATAGCCTTGCCTATAAGCTTCATCTGCACGAATTGCCACGTAACTAATGACAGGTTCAGTTCCCACAAAAGCTTCAAAAGGTTTTAGTTTTAAATTGATAGTACACCATCGGGAGCGTGCCGTTGGTAAAAAATTACCATTTAATTTTAAATAATAATCAAAGTCTCTTCCTGAATTAAGGCGTGTAATTTCTTTACCTAGATAATCCTCCATTAAATCTACAAACGCTAATGTTTCAGGAAGCTCGGCACCCGTATCTGCAAAAAAATATTCCATTTCAGGTTCTCTATCCCGCATATATATTGCTAATGCAGCGCTATCTTTTCCACCAGAAATACCCAATAAATGCCGTACTTTTTTTTCTTCACTCATTTAACTTCCTATTTATTTTGCAAATTTTCTAACATTTTTGCGAGCGTAGCTAACTGAAGCGATTTCGACTGATTTTTCCAGTTATTTTTTAAATCTACTACCATATTATCAACGACTGTTATCGCTTCATCGTCAATTTGTATAATTTGATCAATACGAGTCTTTTCCCCAATGAGTCGTAATAATATAGTTTCATTTTTATGAAGCTGATGACGGTGTAATTTAAATAGTTCCAATAAACGGTCTGATAATTGTATGAGTTGGTATTCTGCTTGAGCTTGATGTTCGGCTCGCCATTTATGAGGTGGCACTTTAGCAAGTAAAGAAGCAATTGACTCTAACCATGCCTCATCATCAACCGTATCTTTTTGTAATCGCTTAATAAATGCCTGCAAACCATCTCGCTCAAAACTATATTGCGCCAACCCATTATAATTTTTTTTAATATATTGACGTAATTCTGCTCGGGTTAACGTTAATTCTATTTGCAGTGCACCTTCTAACTGTTGTTGAAAATTATCTAATAATTTAGGGTAGGCTTGTTTTAATTTTTTTAATTGCGTAACAAGCGTATTCATAAATTTTTCAGAATACTGATCTTCCTTTAAGTCCTCGTCGGTAAAAGCAGAATAACCACAGGCTTTTGGTAAATATTCAAATAATAATTTGATTGGACTTTGCGTTTTTTCAAAAGCATCACGTACTGCAAGGGTTTTTTTATCTAAATTTTTAGTATGACGAGTGTATTCAGGTAAACTATGAATAAATTTGGCTAAGGATTTAATAATATCTAGCAAGGTTCCTTCATCAGATAATTTACCCAATAAACAACTCAGGTAATTATGAAATAAATCCCCTTGAACACCCTTCATTGAAAAGCTTTCTAAACTAAATAAACTGGGGCGTTTTAGTAAAATTTCAAAATGTTCTAGGGTAATTTCAGGACAAAAGATACCCTCTTCATAAAGCGCTAAACGACTTTGATTCGCTAAATAATACGCAATAAACATTAATGGTAATACGCCTGATTTTATTCCATAAGGCGGTTGCTGTAAATAAGTATATAAATCAATTAGCTTGATTGATTTTTTTGATGTTTGAGTAAATTGATCAATTCCTTCCCAAACGTCTCGCATATTGTAATAGTTTTTTAGTGGTTTATACAAACCCCACACGCCATTATGCGTCCTATGAAGACCCGTAACATGAAAAAAAGCTTTATATATAGATTTTTCGGCGGGAAAAGTATTCGGGTCAAAACCTAAATTTTCCTGATGCACATTTGATAATAATAAAGTTACCAGCTTTTTTCGAGCAGAATTAGCCTGAGAGGATGGCTTATCACGGTTAATAATTTCATTTTTAATAATAGGTGATTTATTATAAACCCCTTCTAAAATAACCGATAAGTGTTGCTGTAATATCTGTCGATTTTTAAAATAAATGGGCTCACTTAAATAGAACCAGTTATTTCCTTCTGAAATATTTAAGAGATTATTAAGTAATTGTGTTTCCTTTTGTTGTGCATGGTCTAAATAATCTTTTAATTCTTTTTGAGCGACAGGATCTGAGTTTAATGCTTGGCTTTCACTTTCAATCCGTTCTAAGGCTTGTATTTCTGTGATAACTGCTCTTAATTTTTCTGAATTTTGATCTAGTAAATAAAGCGTTAATGGTTGAATAGTCTCCTTAATTAATTGATCAAATAAATCTTTATCTTCAGGCTGTTCATTGAAAAAAATGATAATTCTTGCAATTTGAATTGTTAAATCAATTTGTTGATAATTATACCGATCAATATATACGGGTTCAAAATAACGTAACGTTCCCTGTTGAATAGAATACTTACGGGCTACCAAAGGCAATAAAGGTTGACGTAAATTCATAATATCGGCTAATGAATCACGGCCTAATTGCTGTTTGACTGTTTTTATTTCCAACTCTAAATCAAAATCACTCCCTTGCCAAACACGGTACTCAAAATTAAATTTTTGGTATTTAATCAGTGATTTTTGCATTAATTTATCGAGTGTCGCCTTAACTATTTTTTCATTTGGTAAGCATAGATTAATTAAATTATCACTGGCTTTAAAATCTCCTTGGTTACCCAAAATATTAAATAAGCCAATGCTTTTAAGTAGTTGAGACTCCTCAAGTGGTGCATCCCCCAAACGCTCTAATGCCGATAGCACTTCTATCCAACGTCTACGGGTTAAATGATCTGTTGTTACGGCTGGCTGGTTTCGAATAAAATATTCGAAAATTTCCCATGGTAAAATCCAATCTCCTAGCCTTTTAATGTGTTGCAGTCTGTCTTTAAACCCATACACTTCAGAGCTACCTAAATAACTAAAAATAGTTCGCTTATTTTGGGCTACTTTTTGACACAATACAGGTAAAATTAATAATGATAAAGGATGCAGAGGATAACATTTTATAAAAATATTGCTGTCAATTAATGTGTCTGAGAGTGCATTTTCTTTGACTAAAACCGTTGTTATTAATTTTATTTTAGCTTGAATTTTTAACTCTTCATCTTCACTTAATGTGTTTTTAAATGCGGCTGAAATTAGGTTTAACGTTTGCTCATTGGACTCTAAAAATGGTATAGACTCAAAGCGTCCTTGAACTTTTGTCCATTCATCTTTTTGTTTTTTTTCTAACCCTTTTGTATATTGCAAAAAATCTTGATGCATTAAGACAAGTAATAGAAGATTACCTTGTTGCCCTTTGTGTGCCCATTCTGCTAACAACTGTAATAGAAAAATATCAGGAATTTGTGTATTTACCGCATTGTATTCTAAAAATTTTCCCATTTCATCAATAATGCACAAACACCCAGCCCCTCCTGATTTAATAACTGCTTGCTGTAATGTTTTAAAAAGATTTAAAATATCTGTTGTTTCTAAATTAATTTGTCGAGATTTAAAAAGTTTTTTAACAATAGGGTCGGTTTTTTTATTCTTCCAAAATAATTTTGCCGCATCATACATTGCAAAAATAAAGCGTGAATTTAAAGGTTCAGGACTACCTGTTAATAAAATTTTACAATAGCCTGCTTTATTAAGGTGTGTAGTAATAGTTTGAGCAAGTTTTAATTGCCCATTATCACATAATATTTTATTCGCAAGCTGACGTGTTTCTAATGTGTCATTTTCCAATAAATGCGACAAAAAAAGAGCAAAAGATGATTTTCCTAAGCCATAAGGTGCGGTTAATGTCCATGCTCTAGGCGCTATATTTTCATGAAAAGTTGCCGTAATACGCTCTAAAATTTGAACGGATTTAGTTGTTAATATATATGATTGTAAAACCTCTTTAGAATCGACATCTCGTTCTAAGTTAATAGCACGAGTGTAATGAGTATCAATATGGATTAATTCATTGATCATATTCTATCTGCCGATTTTCTATCTGCATAATAATTTTTTAAAATATCGAGTGGTTCTATCTTATTTAATCGGGTAAATTGATGAATTCCTGCAATCTCATCAATTCGATAATCGTTAGGGTATTTTTGTACTAATAATTCAAGCTTTGTTAATAGTGAACTTTCAGTCAATCGAAATACGGACGCTATCGCTGTATTTTGTTTATGACTATACATTAATGTTTCAATAGGCAACTGATCAGACTCCAGTTGATTAAAAATTTCATTGACCGCAAAACCAATAATATCAATAGGAATATTCGTCCGTGATGAAGCCTGTGATCTATATTTCCCTTTTGATGGAATAAACTCGATTAAATTTAAATTACTTAAAGGGGTATCTAATATTTCATCAAACGACTTTTTTGATGAATTCGATTGAACATACATTTTTAAAATCAAGTCTATTTCTTTTTTAACGGTTTTTTCAGAATGTGTTCCTGATAGCTTGTTTTTAACAAAATCAGCTAATGTTAACTTTACTTCGTCAAGGTTAAACTCAGGTTTATGATAGTAATTAAAAAACCAATACCATGCGGTTGCTGACTCTGCATTGGTAGCCAACAACCAATGAATCAACCATAAAGTCGCTTCATCTTCTAAATAGGGGTCAAACTCTGGCTTTGAAAAAATAGCTTGAGCGAGTGGGGTTGTTTGATGACCACGGCCATCAAGCGGTTTCAGCATTTTTGCCGCTAATAGCCAATGTTTTATCGCGTTGACCATGTTTTTACCCACACCTAGCTCTACAGTTGCCTCATCGGATAAAAATATGTCTGAATTTTTAGTCACTTCGTTAAAGCCTTTTGTTAGCCAAGAATAACGTAAAGCAAAAGTTTCATGCCGTCCAAAAGTGGCTTTTTTATCATTAAAGGGAATAATTAAGCTTTCCATTTTTTATATTTTAAGTGGGGCAAAAAAGTAAGCAGTGTACACTAAAATTTTTGGAGACTAGGGAAATCTAGTTCAAATGAAACTTTAATTGAGTAAAGTCTGGCTCCGTATGAAAATATTGAAAACGACTTAAACTGGCATGATTGACCACAATTGAGAAACTATTTTCGGTTGGGATTTTCAGTAATTCGCAAAAGAGTGTTCTGATGACTCCTGCATGGGTAATAACTAAAATAGTTTGTCCTTGATGATCTTCTAAGGTTTGTTGCCAACTTTTCAGTATTCTTTGTTGAAAATCAAACATATTTTCACCTTTTGGTGGCGGATTTTTAATCGGGTCTTGATAAAATTTCATTAAGTGTGCAGGCCATTGTTGATTTATTTCATCGGCGGTTTTTGCTTCCCAATCACCAAAATTAATTTCCTGAAACCCGGTGTTAATTTTTAAGGGTAGTTTGCGTTGCTGACTTAATTGTTTCGCAAAATTTAAACACCGTTGCAAAGGTGAGCTAAT
>JAGLBU010000060.1 GCA_023146575.1 Methylococcales bacterium | reverse complement strand
TGGGTTCGGGGCGCTGTTACCCCGATTGCGTGGATGATTTAACTCAGGCTATCAGCGAAGAATTGGCTAATAATATTTTGCAAGAGTTACAAGCGTATGCGCCAGAAGCACGTCATATTATTGATAAACTGCCGCATAATTTTGAAAATATTGGGCTGATTAAATTTTTATTTCCACACGCTAAAATTATTTCGCTGCGACGTGACCCACGTGATATTGCGATTTCAAATTATTTTACCGATTATCAAGCCAAACATGGCGGCATGGGCTTTGCCTATGACTTAACGTATATTGGCGAGCAACTTGCCGATCATAATTTAATGATGGCGCATTGGCATCAGGTTTTCCCTAATCAAATTTTGGAAATTAATTACGAGTCTATTGTGGATGATTTTGAAACCTCGGCACGAAAATTATTGAGCTATATTGAGGTCGATTGGGATTCGAATGTTTTGCAGTTTAATCAACTACAACGCCCAATAAAAACCGCCAGTGTTTGGCAAGTGCGCCAACCTGTTTATAAAAGTTCTAAAGCGCGCTGGAAGCATTATCAAAAATTTTTAGCACCTTTAATTAGGGGGACGAATGCGCCTGCTATTACTGAGCCTATTGAGATGATTACCTTACCTGAAGCGGGTTTTTTAACCAAAGGGGTGGCGCTTTTTCAGCAACAAAAATTGGATAAAGCCGAAATGTATTTTCAAAAAATGCTGTATCACAACCCCCATCATGCTGCCTGTCTTTACATGTTGGGTTTAGTGTATTTACGCAAAGGTTATCTCAATGAGGGTATTGAAAAAATTGAAATTGCGTTGAAAAAAGTGCCGTGGCAACAGCAATGGCGAGATACCTTAATGAAAGCCTATCAAAGCGCTGGGATGGAAAAAAAACGAGATCAACTGCATGAAAATAACCTCTAACTGAGATGGTTGAATATTAAGCGTCAAATCCTGCTAAAATTAGCCCACGGTAATGGCGTTACCTGTTTTATTTCTTTACTAACTTTGATTAAAATGACTAGACAAAAATTAGCTTTACAACGCGGGTTTACCCTTTTAGAACTTTTAGTGGTTTTAAGTATTATTGCCTTGCTTGCAGGGGTTGTGGTTCCAAAAACCATTGAATACCTTGATGATTCCAAAATTAAAACGACGCGATTACAAATAGAGGAACTGTCAGCCGCCTTGGATATGTATAAACTAGATGTGGGCAGTTACCCTAATTCAGCACAAGGTTTAAATGCTTTGGTTGAAAAACCCAATGATGGCAAGCGCTGGAATGGCCCTTATATTCGTAAAAACAAAAAAATTCCAACCGATCCTTGGGAGCAAGACTACTTTTATGTCTCACCAGGTGAACATGGTAAATTTGACCTTTACAGCTTTGGCGCTGATCAGCAAGAAGGCGGCGAAGGCAATAATCAAGACATTAATAGCTGGGAATAACACTATAATTTTTCGATGCTAAAGCAACAAACAGGCTTTACGCTGGTTGAATTGTTAGTCGTGCTGGTTATTATGGTGTTAGGGGCATCACTTATGGGACCTAATATTTCCTCTGGTACGGATCGTGCCAATTTAAAAGCCGCTAGTCGTGATTTAACCTCAGCATTACGTTATGCACGAGGGCAAGCGGTGATGAGTCAACAGGAAGTCACCGTAACCTTGGATTTAGCCAATAATTATTATCATATCGACAGCCTGCATCAAAAAAATCATCAACTCCCTAGTGCTATTGAGCTTAGCCTTCGTACTGCACAGGTTGATATTGAAAGCGATCAGCAAGGTAAATTACGATTTTTTGCCGATGGCTCTTCTTCTGGCGGACAAATTACCTTAACCCAAGGTGAGATGGAAATGGAAGTGAATATTAATTGGCTGACAGGGAATGTTGAAATCAATGAAGACTAAAAAATTTCAACAGGGATTTTCTTTATTAGAAATATTGGTCGCGTTTTCCATTTTGGCATTTTCCTTAGGGATTGTCCTCAAAATTTTTTCATCCAGTTTAAGAACCGCAACTGTGGCAGAAGACTACACCCTTGCGATTGAAATTGCCGAATCGTTATTAGCCAAAACAGGGACGGAAAAAAAATTGGCTTTAGGCGAACAAGCAGGCGAAACAGATCCACATTTTACGTGGCAGATTAACGTTATCCCAATAGCACTGGATATTAGCCCACAATTACCCGAAGGTTTAGCAAAACGTGTGGTACAAGTGACGGTTCATGTGCAATGGGGCGATGAAAAACAACCAAGATCGTTGGATTTATCCACTCTTAAAGTTTTAGCGTTCACAGATGAATCAACCTCGTAAATCTCGATTATTAGGCTTTACCTTAATAGAAGTTCTGATTGCCTTGTCATTGCTGAGTATTATGATGTTAATGTTATTTGCGGGGCTTAGAATCAGCGCTAAAAGTTGGGACAAGGGTGATGCTAAACTCATACAAATTAACAACATGAGCGCGGTACATAATTTTTTTCACAATCAAATGGCGACGGCCTTACCGCTGTGGGATGATTTTACCGAATTAGAAAAGAAATTTTCCTTTCAAGGGACTGAAAACACTTTACAATTTGTATCAACACTGCCCTCAAGCTCTAAACGACTGGGCTTGCAAGTATTCAATCTACGATTAGAAAAAAACCAATTATGGGTGGCGATTAAACCTTTTTATCCCTCGCTAGAACAAAACAAATGGAAAATAGAAGATGTCGTCTTACTGGATAAAATAGCAACGTTCAAAATAACCTATTTTGGTAAGCAAGAAGAAGATGTTTTAGAATGGCAAGATGACTGGGTACATAAACATTTACCACAATTAATCGCAATTGATATTGAAACCATCGCAGAAATAAAATGGCCACAGATTATTTTAAAACTACACAATCATGAAAATAAACCCAAGCCTGATAACCCCTTTGAAAAAGCTCGAAAAAAATTAACGCCTCAAATTGGTGAAGACAGAGATGACGATGACCCCTCACCGTTTTGAACAGGGTGTCGCGCTTATTTTAGTGTTGTGGGTGTTAAGCCTTTTGACGATTATGGCGAGCAGTTTTGCGTTAACCATCAAAAGAGAAACCAATTTAATTGCCAATCTACGCGATCATTCCAAAGCCCTTGCGATTGCAGAAGC
>JAGLBU010000006.1 GCA_023146575.1 Methylococcales bacterium | reverse complement strand
TTGGCTCGTTTGTGAAAGAGGCGCAGGCGGTCATTGAAAAAGAGGTGACATTACCCTCTGGCTATTACACCCAATGGGGTGGGCAATTTCGTTTGCAACAAGAAGCCAATAAACGCTTGGCGATTGTGATTCCTGTGACGTTATTGATTATCTCTTTATTGCTTTACAGCAGTTTTAATTCGCTTAAAAACGCGAGTTTAATTTTGCTGAATATACCATTAGCACTGGTCGGGGGCGTGATTGCGTTGTGGGTGAGTGGGCAAAATTTATCCGTCCCTGCCTCAGTGGGTTTTATTGCCTTATTTGGCATTGCACTGGAAAATGGAATGGTATTATTAACTTATTTAAATCAACTGGTTGCCAGCGGAATGTCGGTTGATGAAGCCTCAATCAAAGGCGCGTGTATGCGAGTACGACCTGTGTTAATGACCGCTGTCACCACCGCTTTAGGTTTGATCCCATTACTATTAGCCACAGGCACAGGTTCAGAAGTTCAAAAACCATTAGCAACGGTGGTGGTCGGGGGATTAATTACTTCAACGCTACTGACTTTACTTGTCATTCCAGCCCTTTATAAATGGTTTTTGGTTGATCAATCTAAATAATGCGCATACAGTATAAGCATTATTAATATTCTATCAGGTGTTTCTATGAACTCAGCATTTAATACCCAAGCGTTAAAAAAACCCACAAATGTCAGTATAAATAGTGATTTATTAATCAAAGCTAAGACATTAAAAATTAACTTATCCGCAACATTTGAAGCCGCATTAATTCAACGTGTCATTGTCGCACAACGTGAATTATGGAAAAAAGAAAATAAGCCTGCCATTTTGGCATACAACCAACTTGTTGAGATGCACGGTACCTTTAGTGATGATTTAAGGCGCTTTTAATGGCTCAATTTATAGTCTATAAAAATACCAATCGCGCTACAAAAGAAATCTACCCCTATTTATTAGATATACAAACCAATTTACTTGATGACCTTAGAACCACCGTTGTCATACCTCTTTGTCCTAGATCAATGGCACGCGGCACTGAAATGATAAAACTCTGCCCAATTGTTAAAATTGATAATGCTGAATATATTGTATTAGCCGCGCAAATTTCAGGAGTTGATCGGCATATTTTAGGGCAAAAAATAAGCAACCTCTCCGCTTATCGTGATGAAATTATTTCAGCGATTGATTTTATTGTTTCAGGAATATAGGGCAGTTGTACCTAAAGGCATCATTGTAGAATTTGTGGCGCTCATTTGAATTTTTCCTGTTGTAAAGAAAGATAAAGCATACATGCCTCTGGGGTTTTTTTGACGAATTTTGGCGCTAACTTTACAATATTACGCTTATATTTACCTCAATACGGATCAGCCATGAAATCCCTAGTCAGCCTTAGTATTTTTATTTTGTGTGTTTTAATAGTGAGTGGCTGTTCTGGGCGACCTTTATCGCAAGAAAAAATTATCTCTTGGCAGTCTAAAGAAGGCATTACGCGTTTAGAAGAATCGGCTTATAAGATTGATTTTTTTACTTTAGCGAGTCATTTTGATTTTCAGGATAACCGGCTTTTTTGTGGGGCGGCGACCAGTAGTATGGTGTTAAACGCGTTACGATTGAAGAATGATGATTTTACACTTCCAAAAGACAGTAGTGTTTTAACGGTTTTTGATTTTAAATATCTACCTGAAAAATGGTCACCTTTTTATGCACGGTATACGCAAAATAATATATTTTTAAAAGACACTAAAGCCAGATCTTTAGTGTTAGGTAAGCGTGCGATTAAATTAAGAGGTGGGCAAAAGAAGTCCGATGCGGGGTTTCAATTACGCCAATTGCACCAGCTCTTTGAAAAACATGGCGCAAAAACAATTTTACGAGTGGTTGATAAAAATTTAACGCTGATGAATATGAAGACCGATTTTTTAGAAAATTTAGCCCGTGCAAATGATTATGTGGTGATTAATTTTCAACGGGCAGTGTTAACCCCTGCAAAAAAAGTAGGGCATTTTTCACCCATTGCAGCGTATCATCAAGCTTCAGATTCTTTTTTATTACTTGATGTTACGCCAAATAAATCTGGCTGGATTTGGGTGCAGGCAGATTTACTCTTCAAGGCGATGCAAACCTTTGACACCGTTGAAAATCGCGGTTATCTTTTGGTGAGCGAAGGGCAAAATAATAAGCCTTAGCTGTCTACTTCTTCGGTTGCGTTTTCTTCGTTCGCTTCCTCATCATCGGCAAGACCTTCAATTTTATCAACTCCGACGACTTTTTCCCCTTTATCGGGGCGAATAATAGTCACACCTTGTGCGTTACGGCCAATGATTGAAATATCAGCCACAGGAGTTCTAACCAAGGTTCCTGCACTGGTAATCAGCATGATTTCATCGAAATCATTGACTAATAATGCTCCAATGACTGCCCCATTACGCTCGGAAGTTTGAATCGCAATAACGCCTTGTCCACCGCGTTTTTGGCAATTGAATTTTTCAATTAAGGTGCGTTTTCCAAAGCCATTTTCGGTGATATTTAACACCGTACCTTCAGCGGCAATGATTAATGAGATAATTCGTTGGCCTTCTTTTAAACGGATGCCTCGAACCCCTGAGGCAGTTCTACCGACCGAACGAACATCGGATTCATTAAAACAAATCGCCTTGCCGTTACTGCTGAATAATAAAACGTTTTGTTTGCCATCGGTGATAGCAACACCAACCAGGCTGTTACCATCGCGTAAATCGAGTGCAATTTTTCCATTAACAGGTTGGCGTTCAAAGGCTTTTAATGGGGTTTTTTTAACGGTTCCATTGGCGGTTGCCATAAAGATATATTTATCATCACTAAATTCTCTGACGGTGAGCATTGCGCTGATTTGCTCGCCTTTTTGCAGGGGCAATACATTGACAAAAGGTTTGCCTCGGGAGTTGCGACTTGCAAGCGGTAGTGTGTAAACTTTCACGCCGTATACTTTTCCAAAGGATGAAAAGCATAAAACGGTATCATGGGTATTAGCGATAATTAGTTTTTCAACAAAATCTTCTTCTTTGGTTTTGGTGGCTGATTTTCCACGTCCACCTCGTTTCTGCGGTTTATAGTCATGCAGCGGTTGTGTTTTAACATAGCCTTCGTGTGACATCGTAATGACGCGATCTTCTTCGGTAATTAAATCTTCAATAGTTAAGTTTAACCGCTCTGGTAAAATTTGAGTTCGCCTTGGTTCTGTGTATTGTTCCTTAATCAGCTCAAGCTCTTCTTTGATGATTTTCATCAAATGTTCGGTATCACCTAAAATGGATAAGTATTCATCAATTTGGCCTAAAAGTTGTTTAAATTCAGCGAGAATTTTATCTTGCTCTAAGCCTGTTAAACGGTGTAAACGCAATTCTAAAATGGCTTGAGTTTGCGCTGGGGATAATTTATAAACACTGCCATTCACTCCAAAACTATCATCGAGTTTTTCAGGGCGTGATCGTGTCATATCGGCGCTAGCGAGTAATTCACTGACCATGCCAATCATCCAATTTTGGGATGATAAGATTTCACGCGCTTCGGCTGGATTTTTAGCCTGTTTAATCAACGTAATCATGGCATCAATATTTGATAAAGCCACGCCTAAACCTTCTAAAAGATGCGCTCTATCACGGGCTTTTCGTAGTAAATAGAGGGTGCGGCGGGTGACAACTTCTCGGCGATGGTCAATAAAAGCGCTTAAAATTTCTTTTAAACTCA
>JAGLBU010000059.1 GCA_023146575.1 Methylococcales bacterium | reverse complement strand
GATTTAGCCGAAGAAAAACAACAAGCGATTGTCAATGCAATACTGGATTGGCGTGATGGTGATGATTTGGTTCGGATAGACGGGGCTGAAGCACAAGCGTATCAAGCGGCTAATTTATCCTATGTTCCTAGAAATAAAGCCTTTCAAAATATCCAAGAATTGCGATTGGTTTTAGGCGTTACCTCAGAACTTTACGATCAGCTTAAAAACATGATTACCGTGTATTCAAAAAACAAAAAAGTTGATTTAAAAAATGCCAATCGTGACGTATTATTAGCCGCCTCAGGTCGAGAGGATGAGGACGTTGACAATTATATAGCTGAACGGCTTGAGAGTGATAAAAATAAAACCCCCTCCCCTGCTTTTATTACTTATCGTGCTTTTAGTATCCGCTCTAACGTTTTTAGTGTGATCTCAGAAGCGCAACTAAACGATGGCGCACGGGCGCGGGTTCAGGTTATTATGAAAAAAAATACCGCTGATAAAAGTAAATTATCGTTTAAAATACTGGACTGGAAACCCTATGCAGACCTAAAAACTTCCCTTTTTTCAGACACCATGAACTCTTTACTCATTACCGCCGATGCTGAACTCAACCCTTGACACGCGTGTTATTAAGCACTTTTTTAGCTGGTGGCAGCAAGCGCTTGCTTTTTTAATTCCAAAATTTATTCAACGGCTATTTAAAGACCCCGTTAATGTTATTGTCATCCAAATTGCAGACGGTAAAATTCAATTTGATTACACACTGGGTAAAACTAAACAAAATTTAGTGTTGGAATTTAATGAATCTGGGCGACTTGATTACAGTAAATTTTTATTAGAACACCCCATTTTAGAAAAAGCGGACATTATTTTTAGGCTTAATAAAACCGATGGCCTCATAAAAACACTGACCCTACCAAAAGCGGTTGAAGATAATTTAGCACAAGTGATAAGCTATGAGTTAGACCGCTACACACCCTTTACGCCTCAGCACGTTTATTACGCAATAATGCCTTTATCCACCAGCACGGATAAAATAACCCTTAAGCTGATTTTAACGCCTAAAGAAAAACTTGATAAAGCCTATAAAGCCCTGAATGACTGGGGAATAAAACCGTTACGGATTGATTATACGGGTGCTAAAACAACGCTAGAGAACAACAGCAACACTTATAATTTATTACCAGAAGATCAACGCTATCGCAAAAATAAATGGCGGCTTATTGTCCAATCTTCTTTAATTGCGTTAGTTTTTTTATTAATCGGCGCAATAATGATTTTACCGATATGGTTTTATAAACAATCGGGACAAGATCTTCACGCTGAAATTAAACGGATTAAAAAAGAAGCGATTGAGGTTCAAGAGATACAAAATAAAATTGCGGTATTGTCTGAAAAAACCAATTGGTTAATTGCACAAAAACAAAAAGTGCCGCCATTAGTGGATATTATAGACACGGTGAGCCATAGATTAAATGATGAAACGTGGTTGAAAATTATTGAATATAGAGATGAAAAATTGCATTTGACAGGGGAATCCCCAGATGCGGCAAAACTCATTAACGTACTTGAAACCTCGCCTTTATTTTCAGAAGCTGATTTTGAATCCACCGTTACTAAAAACAAAAGCACAGGTTTAGAGCGATTTCGAATTATGGTAACGGTCAATTCTAAGGTAGTGCCTGATGCAAAATAGTCCAAAAAAATCGCGCTTAATTGCCGTAGGGTTATTAGTCTTGGTTATGAGTGCTATTGGGGGTGGAGTTGTGTATCCGCTGGTTTCAATGGGATTGGAGTACCGTGAAAAACGTCAAGATGCCATTTTTAACGTCCGCCGCTATAAAAAAATATTAAGTAAAAAAGAAGCCTTGCATAACAACTTTAAGCAACTCAATACCAAATACGTTCAGCAAAATTATTTTTATACGCGCAACACCATTGCATTGGCCTCGGCGGACTTACAAGCCTTTATCAGTCAGGTGATTTCAAATTCAGGCGGACAAGTTATTCGTAAAAATTCATCGGCTAAAAAATTGAAAGATAATTTTACCCGCATCACCATTGATGTCACCATGAACCTTACCATAGAAGCTTTGCGCAGTATTTTCTATGAAATCGAAACCGTCACCCCTTTGGTTATTATTGAGCAAGTTCGGATTAAAGCCGCCCCTAAAAAACGCAATGCAAAAACTAAAAAATTGGAATCTAACGGCGAATTAACCGTTAATTTTAAAGCCTCCAGTTTTGTAGGAACCCCTTAAAATGCGTCTTATCAAAACCTTAACGGTTATATCAATTATGCTGATTGCCGCTATTATTGCCGAAATTAGCTTTGCCAAACATTCTAAGAAAAAATTACAAAAAGAGCTTAAGCAAGATATTGTTGAAAATATTGAAACCGAAATACTGCCTTCAATTAATTTAAAAAAAACCTTAATGGACAGCTATGTAGATTTTGTCCAACGCCCTCTTTTCAATCATGATAGAAAACCGATTGAGCTTACGCCGCCTCTTCCTGTGGAAGAAATTGTGAAAGTGGATGAGAAAAAAAAGCCAGAGATTAAAATTATTCCTTTCAAGCATCAATTGATTGGTATTTATGGCATAAATGGTAAAAAAACCGCCTTGTTTCGCAATAAAGCACCTAGAATAAATTTATCATTAAGAAATAAAAAGGCACAAAAAAAATCGAACATAGGCAAGAAACAGTCTTTTAGCTTTAGAAAAGAAACCCCTAAAAAAGATAAAAAACCACTTCCTCTGAAAGAAGTCAAAGCTGAAAAACCTGAAAAATATGAAAAATATCTTCGTCATCAAAAAGGCGACACAATTGATGACTGGACAATTAAAAAAATTACCTCTAAAAATGTTATTATTGAAAATCAGGGGATAATAGAAACCGTTGACTGGTCAACCTTTCGACCTAAAAAAGCCAAACCGTTTAGGAAATTCAAAAAAAGAAAAGTCACCATTAAATCGAAGTCAAAATCAAAAGCCATCAATCCTTTTCTGCAAGCAAAAAAACGTAATGATACCAAAAGGAAACAAGGCTTGATTCCACCGCCACCACCGCCTAAAAGACGCTAAAGTTTGGTTAATATGCAAATTTTACCTGACAATGAAATTCACTTATGGTGTGTTGAAACTCAAAAAATTAGTTCAACTTTAGACGATTATAAATCATTGTTAAATACTGAAGAAAATATACGTTGGCAACGATTTAAATTTGAAAAACATCGCCATCAATATTTAGCCACGCGCGCTTTAGTTCGTACCACGCTGTCAAAATACGTCCCCATTAAAGCGCAAGACTGGCAGTTTTTAAAAAATGATTATGGAAAGCCTGCGATTTCACCGCCACAAAACCTATTTTTTAACCTATCCCATACTGAAAATTTAATTGTGTGCGCGGTGAGTCGTCAAAAAAATATTGGGGTCGATATTGAAACTATAAACCATAAATCCAGCATCACTGAGATTGCTCAGCGTTTTTTTTCACCCGCTGAAACCAAGGCTTTATTACACGAATCGAATTCGGTGCAAAAACAGCGCTTTTTTCAATATTGGACGCTGAAAGAAGCTTATATTAAAGCCAAAGGAATGGGGTTATCATTGCCTTTAGAGCAATTTTCATTTGATATTGACCACGATAAAAAAAAATTAAGCCTAACGTTTAAATCATCCACCGCAGGTAATTCTAAACATTGGAGTTGCTGGTTATTGGATGTTGGTAAGCCACATTATTTGAGTGTGTGCGTGTATAATCCTAAGTCGATTAACTATCAATTAATCACCAAAAACGTTATCCCATTACAACAGGCTATAAACTTTGATTATACCTTGCTGGCAAAAACTTAAAATAACATTGATTAGTATCTTTTGTTTAAGCCTTTCATGTGTGGTAGAGGCTAAGCCCGCAGAAGACTCAAAAGCCTTTCGAGCCTATTATCAAA
>JAGLBU010000058.1 GCA_023146575.1 Methylococcales bacterium | reverse complement strand
GGTTATACACTGGGAATGACGGCAATTTATGGCATTCAATTTATGCAGTAAAATATATTTCTCGTAAAAATCACTTTATTGAGACCTTTGCACAAAAATCACTTGTAACCTGTGATTTTATAGGATAAAAGAGCCATCATAAAAAAGGACATAAAAATGGCTTGGAAAAACACGGAGCAAGACACACCTGCCGATGCTTTATTGTTTGAACATGATTCATTTAATAAAACTTTTGCTTAGGTACTTATATCAAGACCTATTTTCCATTATCATTTTTAGCGCATAAAGTATTAACAACGCGCTCAGTAAATGAAATAGATTAAAATTTTCCCAAATAAAGGGGTAAGGCTTTAAAAATTCCCACAAAAAACGCTGACTTGCGTAAACCAATATAAACAAATAAAAACCGTATTGTTGCCAAAAATTTATTTGTTTAGGATAATTTTTTAATAAAACAACCAAAAATACCAGCATGGTCAGGGATTCATACAGTTGTACAGGATGACGTAATAGCCCGTCACCAAAATCAACTGCCCACGGTAAATCGGTTTCAATTCCGTAGGTAAAGTCATTTAAGCCTGCTAAAAAGCAGCCAATTCGCCCAACGATTATCAGTATCAATAATGCAGGAATAAAGTATAAGCCTGTTGAACGTTGTATTTTACTGAAATATTTAAAGGTTTCAGCGGCGATAATCGCACCAAATATTCCACCGAGCATACTTTTTGCCGCGCCTTTTGCTTCAGCAAGATAAATATTTAAACTCCCAAAAAAAATACTGCCAATAATTAAGCCGATTAATAAACTGAGAAGATAATATTCGTGTTGAGAGGTGTGATTAATGCCTACAGGCTGTTTTAAGTTATATTTTTTTCGAAACCATGCGCTTAATAACAGTCCGCTAATTAAGGCGATTAGGTCAAAAAGGAGGTGAATAGAATAATTGGCAATCAATTTAAGCTGACCAGCGAGCTAATAAGTCTTGTAAGTGATTTTTATTTAAAATTTGGTTATCGACTTTTAAATAAGCGGTGTTGTCATCAAAATGACATCGTGCTTCGGCGATACCGTCAATAGCTAATAATTCTTCAACAAATTGTTTGGATTGGTTGGGGGTTATTTCATTGATTGAAATCAGTAAATTGGCTAAATAACGGGGCGTATGCATAAAAAGCGCCATGAATACCCAGCTTGATGCGGCGATAGCCGTAAAAATAAAAACCGCTTGTGCGCCATAGTCACCATAAAGCCAGCCGCCTGTGACTCCACCTAAAAACGCCCCCATAAATTGCGCGCTGGAATACGCCCCCATAGCCGTACCTTTTAAATCCGCTGGGGCTGTTTTAGATATTAATGAAGGTAAAGTCGCTTCTAATAAATTAAATCCACAGAAAAATAACCATAAAAAACCAATTAAAAAACCGAGTTGATTATAAAATTGACTTAACGCCGCATTCGCAACTACTAAGGTGAAAATTGCGCCAATAAAAACGGCTTTCATTTTGCGTTTTTTTTCAGCTAAAATAATAAAAGGCACAATCACTGCCATTGAAGTAATGAGGATCGGTAAATACACTTGCCAATGATTTTCAGCCGCTAAGCCTGCTTCTCGAATTAAGAGTGGTAACACCACAAAACTTGCCGTTAGGATTAAATGCAAAATAAAAATACCGTAGTTTAATCGTAATAAATCGGTATTTTTTAAAACGTGGCTGATTTGAGTCGGGACTAATTGCGCATCTCGATGAACAATGGATTTTTGAGGGGAAGGGACAATAAAAAGCACCACTAAAATAGCCAGCACCGCTAATATTGCGGTTAGATAAAAAATACCTTGAATACCTATATAGCCTGCCAGAATAGGCCCTAAGGTAATCGCGACCCCAAAGGATATACCAATACTTGCGCCAATGGTTGCCATCGCTTTGGTTCGATGAACTTCTTGGGTTAAATCGGCCACTAACGCCATAATCGCGGCGGCAATTGCCCCACAACCTTGCAAGGCACGACCTAATAAAATACCGTAAATAGTAGTGGAGACGGCGGCGACTAAACTGCCTGAGGCAAATAAAATTAAACCGATAATAATGATTTTTTTACGCCCGAAACGGTCGGATAATAATCCAAAGGGGATTTGTAAAAGGGCTTGGCTGAGCCCATAAATACTGATGGATAAGCCTATCAGCAATGGGGTTGCCCCTTCTATATTTTCAGCAAATAAGGAGAGGATGGGTAAGATCATGAACAAACCCAGCATTCTCAATGCGTAAATACTGGCTAAAGAAAAGGTTGCACGCCGCTCTAATGGGGTCATTGCGCTTGTGATGTCTTGTAGTTCAGCCAATGAATGACTCCTTGTAAAATAAAATAGTAATACGGGGTTAGAGTCGCGGGTGTTTTCCAACCAAAGGCAAGTAATCACCAAGGCAATCGGGTTTAAATGAGTTCAATAACTTTGAGCAAATACTCGTTATCCCAGCCTGCCATTAATCATCTAATTTTTATACCGCCCTTCATTTTTTTCTCAGCCTTAATGAGGTTTAAAGCGATGTGCCGAATGACGACAAGATTAGCCGCGTTATATTACTTCTTCTTCGATTAAATTGATAAATATACAACCCAATTTGAAAAGCATTCGCTAAACTGTTCTGTATCAGGGCAATAAAAAACATTACCAAAAGTTTATGCTTTTTATATAGGTCTCTTCTTGGGTCGTTAATCCCTGAAAAATGGTGAATAATTGAAGCTATTGGTTAAACTGTCATTTTTAAATCACAAATAACTATATTTTTCTCTCGTATACGCCGTAAAGTCAAGTATTTTTAATACCCGATTGCCCTCATTTATGATCTAGCAAGACTTGACAAGTAGATATGTTTCTATCAATTAGCGAAGTTTATTCTTCCCACTCCAGTTCTGCAAACGCACTGGTGATATTTTTACGATGGAATTGATTGAATAATTTCCAGCGTTTGGCTTCGGAATAGCCAATATTTTCGATGGCATCTTCTAAAAATTTCCCTTGCTTTAAATACTGTCGAATTTCATCACGCAATAAGGTTAAATAGCGCTTTTGTGGTTGCAAACTATTTTTCCAATCGGTAATCACCGCACCATGCCCCGGAATGACATAGCGATAATTATTTTTTTCTAATTTTTCAAGTTCTGCCAGCCAGCCATTGAGACTGCCATCCAGTACAGGGATATGTTGGCGAAATAATAAATCAGATAGCCAAAGGGTGTTGCTTTGCTTGTCATAGATGCTGAGGTCATTGTCGGTATGAGCACTGGGGTGGGCGGTTAAGGTTAATTCACGATTGCCTAAATCAAGGATTAATGTGTCTTTAACTTCAATCGTTGGGAGAATAACATCCTCAGCGGTAAGTTTTATATCAAGCTGTTCAGCCGCACGATCAAGGTAAAATTGACTACGAGCCGCCATTGCACGGGCTAATTTATGATGACCGATAAATTTAACGCCTTTGGTTTTAAAAGCGCTATTCCCATAAACATGATCGGGATGAACGTGGGTGTTAATAACGTAGCAAATGGGGGTTTGCGTGGTTTGTTGAATGATTTTTTTTAAGGCCATGCCTTGCTCAGGATTACCGCCTGAATCAATTACTGCAACACATTTTTCCCCCACAATAAAGCCAATATTGGCAATCGCGCCATGATTATGGGTATTGGGTAATTGGTGTTCGCCAAAATGTACATAAATACCTTGCGTGACTTTTTTGACACTCAAAGCCTCAACTGATATTGCCTGCTGGCTTATAAGCAATAACGCCAATCCCCATAGTTGTTTCATGATTTTTTCCGCCTTATGGACGCATGCCTCGTAAATTACTTTTAATGCCCCGCATCATGTTGGTCATATTGCCTTTTTTCATGCGTTTCATCATTTTTTGCATCATTTTATATTGCTTTAAAATACGGTTTACATCTTGTAACTCTTGTCCAGAGCCTTTAGCAATGCGGCGTTTACGACTGCCTTTGATTAAGTCAGGTGTACGGCGTTCTTTCATAGTCATGGAATTAATCACTCCAATTTGACGTGCTAAGGCATTATCATTGACTTGGTCTTTTAAATGCGCAGGAACTTCATTCATTCCAGGTAATTTATCCATCATGGATTTTACACCACCCATTTGTTGCATTTGTTCTAGTTGTTCACGGAAATCTTCTAAATCAAAGCCACGACCTTTCATGACTTTGTTGGCTAAACGGTCGGCTTTTTTCTTATCGGCTTTTTGTTCAATTTCTTCGATCAGCGATAACATATCGCCCATACCCAGAATTCGAGAGGCAATTCGCTCAGGATGGAATGGTTCTAAAGCATCGGCTTTTTCACCCATACCGATAAATTTAATCGGTTTACCCGTAATATGCCTAACGGATAAAGCCGCACCGCCTCGTGCATCACCATCGGCTTTGGTAAGAACAACTCCTGTTAACGGCAGGGCATCATTAAAGGCTTTGGCGGTATTGGCAGCATCTTGTCCTGTCATACTATCGACAACAAACAAGGTTTCAACAGGATTAATGGCGGCATGAAGGGCTTTAATTTCGTCCATCATTTCATCATCAATATGCAAACGCCCTGCGGTATCAACAATCACGACATCCAAAAATTTCTTTTTAGCCGCTTCTATAGCTCTATTGGCAATATCAACGGGGTTTTGACTGGTATCACTGTCAAAAAAAGTAAGGTTTGAATCAATGGCTAAGGTTTCCAGTTGTTTAATCGCCGCAGGACGATAAACATCGGCACTGACAACCCCAACTTTTTTCTTATGATTTTTTTGTAACCACAAACCAAGTTTTGCAACGGTTGTGGTTTTACCCGCCCCTTGTAAACCTGCCATTAAAATAATCGCGGGCGGATTGGCTTTTAAATCAAGCGCTTCATTGGCCGCGCCCATTACTTGAATTAGCTCATCCTGAACCAATTTCACCATCGCCTGACCAGGTGATAAACTTGTTTGTACTTCCTTGCCTAATGCGCCTTCTTTAACCCGTGCAATAAAATCGGTGACCACAGGTAAAGCAACATCCGCCTCTAATAACGCCATCCGCACATCGCGTAGGGTTTCTTGTATATTCGTATCAGTCAGCTTCCCCTGACCTTTTATTTTTTTAAGAGTACTATTTAATCGGTCGGTTAAATTATCAAACATAGTTTTGGTTTTTTACGTCATTATTTAAGTCAAATACACATCCTTACGCCCTAAATCGTGTGCTTAAGATTTAAGATGAGCATTAGGACAAACAAGGTGAATATATTACCATACCCATTCCGTAAGCCCTTATTAGTTTCTTGACGCAGTGATATTTTTATGATGAATCTTGATTTACTGGCAATGCTGAGCTTTTGTACCTATTTAGGCAGTACTTTATGGTTGATTAAAGCCTTTTGTTTACAACAAAAAAAATGTATTGCGGTGTATTTTGCATGGTTTGCGGTTATCATTCACAGTCTTTATATTAGTCTGTTTTTCGTACAAATTCAGACGCTTGACTTTGGTTTTTTTAGCATTGCCTCAATGATCTCAGCGTTAGTGGCACTTTTATTATTGTTAGCCAGCTTAAGTAAACCTGTGGAAACCTTAGGGATTATTATTTTTCCGTTGGCGGCGATTATGCTAGGGCTGGATATTGTGTTTACCGATGATCTCCCTACCGTACCGAATTACAGTTGGCAAATGAACACCCATATTTTCAGCTCAGTGATTGCCTTTAGTTTGTTAATGATTGCCGCCTTTCAAGCGGTATTTTTAGCACTTCAAGAAAAACAACTGCGTTGTCATCCCCCTAAAAAATTTATATTGAGCCTACCGTCATTACAAACGATGGAAGTATTATTATTTCAAATGATTAGTGTCGGTGTTTTGCTTTTATCAATTTCACTGGTGACAGGAATTCTCTTTATAGAAGACCTATTTGCACAACGTTTGGTCCATAAAACCGTCTTATCCATTCTGGCGTGGGTTATTTTTTCAGCATTGTTAATCGGGCGTTTACAATACGGCTGGCGAGGACAAACGGCGGTTAAATTTACTTTGTCAGGTTTTTTGTTGTTGTTACTGGGCTATTTTGGCAGTAAATTAGTCTTAGAAGTTATTTTAGGGAACGTGTAAAAAATATGGCAAGAAAATTAATTAGTTTTGATTGGGCAATTAAAAAAATTCTCCGAAGTAAGGCAAATTTTGTCATTTTGGAAGGTTTTTTAAGCGAGCTACTCTTCACAGAGATTCAAATTCTTGAAATATTGGAAAGCGAAAGTAATCAAGAAACATGTGAGAATAAATACAATCGCGTGGATATAAAAGTAGTAGATGCCTCAGGGCAGATTATTATCATTGAAATACAATATTCACGGGAGCTTGATTATTTACAACGTATTTTATTTGCCAGCGCAAAAATTATTAGCGAACACATGCAAAAAGGTAAAGCTTATTCAGATGTTTGTAAAATTATTTCGATTAATATTTTGTATTTTGAGTTTGGACAAGGAAGTGATTATATTTATCATGGCACGACCCGTTTTATTGGTCTGCATGACAAAGATGAACTGACGTTAACCCAAGAACAAAAAAAACTCTATAGTGTGCAAGCAATTACGGATATATACCCTGAATATTATTTAATTGAAATCCGAAATTTTAATGATATTGCCAAAGATACCTTAGATGAATGGATTTATTTTTTAAAAAATGAACAAATAGAAGAAAACTTTACCGCAAAAGGCTTAAAACAAGCACAAAAAACCTTGGATGTCTTGAAAATGGGCGAAAGTGAACGACAAGCCTACGAAGATCATCAAACCCAGTTGCATCACGAAGCCAGCTTATATGAATCAACTTATATGCTAGGAGAGATAGAGGGGATTGAAAAAGGGATTGAAAAAGGAATATTACAAACCGCAAAAAAAATGAAACAAGCAGACATGACTATTGATCTTATTGCCCAAGTGACTGAGCTTTCCCACGCACAAATAGAACATTTATAATCTTATCTAAACGCTTACCCTAAAAATAATAATGACACAAACGGCGAAACACTCCTTCTCAACCACGTTATTGTTTTCTGGCAC
>JAGLBU010000057.1 GCA_023146575.1 Methylococcales bacterium | reverse complement strand
CCTGCGGTCTGGAATACCTGCATGGTGTTTTATCAAACGGTTTTATTTTTAGGCTATTTATACGCACACGGCATTAGTACACGGCTGGCGCAAAATCGTCAACTTCAAATTCACGCAGGCGTTATTGTCATCAGTTTTTTAGCGTTGCCATTAGCATTACCTGAATTAAGCCCCCCAACTGAAACCAACCCCACGCTGTGGTTAATGTGGGTGTTATTGTTGGCGATTGGCTTGCCTTTTTTTGTAGTGTCAACCACCTCGACGTTATTGCAAAAATGGTTTGCGAATCTAGGACACGATAGCAGTCATGATCCTTACTACTTATATGCTGCCAGTAATTCAGGCAGTTTACTGGCGTTATTAAGTTATCCTTTTTTGATTGAACCCAATATTGGTTTAAGCACCCAAAAAATAGCATGGAGCGGCGGCTATGTGTTTTTATGTTTGCTGGTATTGGCGTGTGGGGCATTATTATGGCGATCACGTCAAATAAATAATGAAGTTATTGAGAAAACGACTGAAAATTCAGCAAAACTAAGTCTTTATACTCAAATTCGCTGGGGGGTATTGGCTTTCGTACCCTCAAGTTTATTGTTAGGCTTAACCAATTTTATCAGTACGGATATCGCCTCCGCGCCTTTATTGTGGATTATTCCGTTAACCCTGTTTTTATTATCGTTTGTGTTGGTCTTTTCAGGCTGGGGACATAAAATTCACCCCATCATGGTGAACGTTCAGCCGATTGTTTTACTACCTTTTATTGCTTATTCGTTTATCAACCCTGCGTTACTACCTTATTGGCTGGATTTAGCCCTGCATTTGTTGGCTTTTTTCTTGGCAATTATGGTGTGTCATGGTGAATTGGCAAAATCTCGCCCTTCAACCACACATCTAACAAAATTCTATTTAATCATGTCATTTGCAGGCATGTTAGGCGGCATGTTTAATACTTTCGTCGCGCCCTTTGTGTTTAATGCTGTTTATGAATACCCTATTATGATTGTGCTGGCATTATTATTGCGCCCTAGCATTTTGATAGAAGAGGGCTTTAGCCCCGAAAAATTAAAACCCCTGTTATTACAAACCCTATTCCCTGTTTTACTATTGATTGTAGGGTTGAGCCTGTATTACTTTATCGATAATTTCCCCCGTTATTTAGACAGCGTTGGCGGTGCTTTAATTTTATTGGCAGGCATGACCTATGCCTTTCGTAAACAAGCAATCACCTTGGCGTTATTAACAGGTACGTTATTATTTTTCAGTATTGGTTTGCACAGCTCGTTATCGCACACCTTATATCAAAAACGCAGTTTTTTTGGGGTATTTTCAGTGCGTGAGGCAATGCTACGCGATGAAAATAACCAGCCTGAAAAATATCATGAATTATTTCATGGAACGACTAAACATGGTGCGCAAAGATTATCAGCAACGCATAAAACAATCCCCTTAACCTATTACAGCCAACAAGGGCCTATGGGGCAATTATTTAAGGAATTTGAAACTGATAATAGCTCGTGGGTTATTGGTTCTGTTGGATTGGGGGCGGGTGCATTGGCCTGTTATGCGAAACCAGCACAACAATGGACATTTTATGAAATTGATCCTTTAGTGGTGGAAATTGCACGTAATACCCAGTATTTTCATTACCTTGATTTATGTGCCAAAGATTCAAGCATGAAAATTGGCGATGCGCGATTATCGTTACAAGCCGAACCCGAACAAAAATTTGATCTGCTTATATTAGATGCGTTTAGCTCTGATTCTGTGCCGATTCATTTGCTGACACAAGAAGCCATGCAACTGTATTTTGATAAATTAAAGCCTAATGGTATTTTGGCGTTTCATATTACCAATCGGCATTTAGACATTAAAAAAGTAATTGCTAATCATGCACAACAGCTAAAATTAGCGGCATTGATTCAAGAATTTAAACCGCAAAAACCTTTACCTTTAGTGACCGCGACGGATTGGGTGGTGGTGGCAAAAAATCCTCAAATCTTAGTCCGATTAAAGCAAAGCCGCTTAGGGCATTGGCAAAAATTACCGCTGTATTTTAATATGAAACCGTGGACAGATGATTTCACCAACCTTTTAGCTATTTGGAAATAAGATGACTTTACCCCTTAAAACCTTGAGTGAACGCTGTTTTGCCGAAATACAACAGGGAAACCCTGATACCCTGATTACGGGGGCAGCGGACATTGTGGACGCACGGGAAAATCAAGTTACCGTCTTGAGCAGTCCTAAATACACAAAATATTTGAAAGACAGCAAAGCCTCAGCGTGTTTTATTTCAGATAAATTTTCAACCGATGATGCGCCCGAAGGCATGATTTTATTAATCTGCAAAGACCCAGAAATCAGTTTTTTAAACGCCGTAAAAGCGTTGTATCCTGTCAAAAATATTACGGCTAGCATCTCTCAAAAAAGCGATATTGCGGAAAATGTCCTCTTAGGCAAAGCGGTTCATGTAGGCGCATTTTCAAGCATTGAAGAAAATTCTGAAATTGGCGACGGCAGTAAAATTTTTAATCATGTTCAAGTAGGCTCAAATGTCAAAATAGGTAAAAATTGCCAAATTTATCCACAAGTTGTAATTTATGATAACACTCAAATCGGGGATAACGTGGTAATCCACTCAGGAACGGTGATTGGCGCGGACGGTTTTGGCTATAAATATCGAGATAATCAGCATATTAAAGTACCGCATGTGGGGAATGTGGTAATTCACGATCACGTTGAAATTGGGGCAAACAGTTGTATTGATCGTGGTGCATTAGGCTCTACCGTGATTGGCATGGGGTCAAAAATTGATAATTTGGTGCAATTAGGGCATAACAATAAAGTCGGTCGAAATGTAATTATTTGCGGGCAATCAGGGATTTCGGGATCATGCGTGATTGAAGATGGCGCAGTGCTTGCGGGCAGTGCAGGAGTAGCAGATCATGTCACCATTGGGCAACAAGCGGTGGTGATGGCGCGAAGCGGAGTTTCTCAAGATGTGAAACCCAAAACACAGGTTTTTGGTTTTCCTGCAAAAGAGCGAAAAACGGCGTGGCGAGAATTAGCCGCATTACCCAAACTCCCCGATTTATTAAAACAATTTAAAATTTTGAAAACCCGTGTGGATGATTTAGAAAAATAATCTTGAGACTTAAAAAACTATGGTAAATTTAGCCACTGCAAAGTGAAAACTGAGTTTACACTTACCTCTTTGCGGATTAAAAATAAAGGCGCATTGCGCTCATTATAAATACTAAAATTTGGAGTCTGTATGTTAAAAATTCGTATGATGGCGGTTGCTATCACACTGGCAAGTTCGGTTTCTATTGCCAACGCGTGGGATGCACTGCCAACAAAAGCCCCTGCCCCAGCTGATAACCCTACAACGGCTGAAAAAGTAGAGCTGGGGAAACAATTATTTCATGACCCTCGTTTGTCATCAACAGGAACGGTATCCTGTGCTTCTTGTCATAACACCATGGCAGGAGGTGAGGATAATCGCGCAGGTTCTATGGGCGTAAATGGACAAGTCGGTGGACGTAGCGCACCAACGGTTTGGAATGCTGCCTTTAATAAAGTCCAATTTTGGGATGGTCGTGCGCCAAGCCTAGAAGCGCAAGCCGCAGGCCCTGTGACTAATCCTATTGAAATGGGAATGAAAAGTTGGGATGATGTCGTCAAACGTTTAAAAGCGGTTGAAGGCTATCAAGTCGCTTTTACCAAGGTATTTGGCAAAGATTCGATTTCAAAAGATAACGCCACCAAAGCGATTGCTGCTTATGAGCGCACACTTATCACGCCCAATAGCCCTTATGATAACTATGTGAAGGGTGATAAATCTGCCTTAAACGAACAGCAAGTTCGCGGTATGAAAAAATTTGCAGAATTAGGCTGTACGACCTGTCATAGTGGCGCAGCTTTTAATGGCGAGGGTAGTTTTCAAAAATTCCCTGTCCATGATAATGGTTATTTTGAAGCAAAATTTGATTTCAAAAAAGACAAAGGCTTGGCTGAAGTCACTAAAAATGAAGCCGATGAGCATTTATGGAAAGTCCCTACCTTGCGTAATAT
>JAGLBU010000056.1 GCA_023146575.1 Methylococcales bacterium | reverse complement strand
GTGGATATTATGGCAAAACTGCAATTAGGTAAAGATACCTCTGATGCAGAAGTGGCGGATATTGTGGCATTTTTAAATGCGTTAACAGGCGAATTTCCAAAACAAGCGTTACCAAAATTACCTGCAACACCTGGTAAAACCTTTAATAAATAGTAACAAATAGAGTAATGTTGGCAGGGCGTGTTTTTACTCTGCCAATTTTTTACCCATAGAATTATCAATAATAGGTGCTTCAATGGCTAAATCGCCTGTTTTTGAAAGACGTTTCAAGCGCTCAAGCAATACATTCCAGTCAATACGAGTGTTATAACCCATCACATCAATCCGAGGCAGTCCACCGCCTTTAACAATATAAAACCCTCGAACGCCTGCAGGTTCTGCGCCCATTAATTGACACACGCCTTCGTGTAAATAACAGCCTAAGCCTATTTTGTCGTAATCAAAATTCCCAAACATCCCTAAAATCATTCGAGAGACAAAATCCACCGCGCCACCTCCTCCAATATTAGCAAGATTTTCAACTGCTTTTTGACTGATTTTATGATCTGAATCATCATCATCATCGGTACCGATCCATGCGTAAAATTGGATCGGCTGCCAGTTTTCCATATATAACTCATTAATAACCCCAGATACTTTTCCTTTCATGCCGCCAAATTTAAATTTTTGGGTTAATAAATCCAAATCAATTGAGGTGATTTTAATATTACTTTCAAATTGAGAAAAAGCCGTTCCCATACCTGAAATAGATAATTGATTAATATCAATTTGACCATCAAATAAATCAATTTTTAAGCCCCCTTCTAAATTTAATTTATTATCGGCAAAATGAATCCCTGGAATATCACCACTAATATTGCCTAATAAGGGTTCAGCATCTAAAGCCGCGGTTAATTTTTCCAATGAAAGAGCTTGAATCGCCCCTGCAAAATCGACATGTGGGCTGTTATCTTCGAGCATTTCCCATTCAAATTTTTTGATGTGGATATTTCCGCCTAATAAGGGAATATTAAAAGCATTGACCAAACTAACCTGTTTTTCTTTAATCAGTAAATTAAAATAGGTACGAGGCAGTGGAATCGAAAATAAATCTAACTGTCCCCAGCTAATGGTAGACGTTTTTTGAGCATCTTCATGGTTTGACCAATTCAGTACCACCACGCCATTTTGTAGTTTAAAACGTTTTTTAGGGTCTTGTACTTGTAGGTCGTTGGAAATAAGATAGGCTTCATCAGGTTTATTATTGCGAATGCGGATACCTGCCTCAACCTTACCATTTAATAATAAGCCTTCAAACTCGGTTGTTTCAAGAATCGGAGCAAGATAAACTGCCGACATTTTTTGTAAATTTTCTATAGTTGCATACGCATTTAAATTTACAAGATTAAGCGTAGGTTTTAAGTTAATCGTCCCATAGGCAGTTGCTGATAGCGTCTCATGGTGTTGTAAATTGACCTTATCAAGAATAATTTGATGATTCTTAAGATTATATTCGCCTTGTGTTTCGACAAAAATATCAGAATTTTTATTTTCTAAATACAGAGGTTTGAGGTAAACATTTCCCTGTTCAAAAAGACTTTTATGTTGCCAGTGCCAGCTATTTTGCTGTTGAATGGCTTCAATGGTGGTTTTTAAGCGAATATTTTCCCCTGCTTTTTTGCCATCAGAGGATTGTACCGAAAGATTGTTAAGGTCAATATTGGCTTTAATTCTATGGGGTATTTTAGCTTTGCCAGTGGCATCAATCGAAAAATTAACCGTCCCTGAGGAAAGGTCTAATTTTGGCAGTAATAATTTTTTTAACGGTTGTAAACCAACTTTATTACCTGTTAAATGTACCTGCCAATCGTCCGATTTTAAGGTCGCTTTTAGATCAAATACACCTTTTAATAACGTCAGTTGACTTAAGGAGAATTGGGTTTTTTGGGGGCTGATGGTGAATGAAAATTTAAAGTGAGGAGAGTCAAATCGTTTTGAGGCAATCGAGGTGCGACCGTCTTGGCAACTGATGGTTTTATCCGTCCACACAAATTGTAAACATCGAATGTTAATGAGCTTAATATCTTCAAACGGTTTGGGTAAACTTAAGCGATCAACCGACAAGCCAATTTCTTGTTTAGATTGGCTGAGTTTGCCTAATTGTAGTTTGATGCCTTGAAATTGCCATTGCTTCATGCTGGCGCTTTTTAAGCGTAAAGTCACCGATTCCAACGCTAAGGTATTGACTGGAATCAGTAACATTAATAGCAAAAAAACAAAATGCGTCATAGTTGAAAAAAGCTTAAACGTTCAAGCTCTGACTTTTATAAATCGCAAACAGAGCAGAGAATTTAGCCTAAAATGGCTTTAATGGCTTCACCCATTTGTGTCGGTGACTGTACCACTTCAATATTAGCCGCTTTCAAGGCCGCAATTTTACCTTCTGCGGTGCCTTTTCCGCCCGTGACAATCGCGCCTGCATGTCCCATGCGTTTACCTGCGGGGGCAGTTTGTCCTGCAATATAAGCGACCACAGGCTTATCAACATGTGCATGGATATAATCCGCCGCTTCCTCTTCCTCAGAGCCTCCGATTTCACCGACCATCACAATGCCTTTGGTTTGCTCATCGTTTTGAAAGCGCTGAATCACATCAATAAAATTCATACCATGAATAGGGTCGCCGCCAATACCAACACAAGTGCTTTGACCTAAGCCTTGTGCGGTGGTTTGTGCGACGGCTTCATAGGTCAACGTCCCTGAACGAGAGACAATTCCGACCGAGCCTTGTTGATGAATATGGGCAGGCATAATGCCAATTTTGCATTCTCCAGGTGTAATAACGCCTGGACAATTGGGGCCAATTAAAATCACGTCTGTCCCCAGCATAGCGGCTTTAACGTTGAGCATTTGTAAAACAGGAATGCCTTCGGTAATGCAGATTATTAAGGTTATACCCGCATCAATCGCTTCTAGTATCGCATCGGCCGCAAAAAAAGGTGGAACATAAATCATTGTAGCCGTCGCGTTGGTGGCTTTCACCGCATCGGCAACGGTATTAAAAACGGGGAGTCCTAAATGTTTTTGTCCGCCTCGGTGTGGGGTAACGCCGCCGACTAATTGCGTGCCATAGGCAAGTGCCTGACTGGAATGAAACGTGCCTTGTTTGCCCGTAAAACCTTGGCAAATAACTTTGGTATGTTGATTAATTAAAATACTCATTGTTGTCCCTCGGCTAAGCTCACGACTTTTTCAGCGGCAGTCGCCAGATCATCCGCCGCAATAATGGCGAGATTCGATTGATTTAATAATAAACGTCCTGCTTCCGCATTGGTGCCTTCTAAGCGCACCACCACGGGAATATTAACGTCAATTTGTTTGATGGCGTTTAAGATACCTTCCGCAATCACATCACATTTTACGATGCCGCCAAAAATATTCACTAACATCGCTTTTACGTTTTTATCGGACAAAATAAGCTTGAAGGCTTCGGCGACTTTTCCAACGGTTGTACCACCACCGACATCCAAAAAGTTGGCTGGTCGCCCGCCTTT
>JAGLBU010000055.1 GCA_023146575.1 Methylococcales bacterium | reverse complement strand
TTTAAATCTGACTTTGCCGCTTCATTTTCTTTTTCATCTTCTTGCGCAGGGTCTTTTAAGGCGAGAATATCAGGATGCAACATAACAGAATTATCATCAAAATTAATTTTGGCATCAATCGCGATCAGTTCTCCCTCATCAGTTTCGATTAAAGGGTTAATTTCAATCTGACTGGCATCTTTTTTTCGCATTAAGTTGTACATGCCTTTCATGATTTTTTGAAGGGCTTTTCCTTGCGATTTTTCTAACCCTAAGGCAAAGGCAATTTCTCGGCACTGATAGTTTTGTAACCCCGTTGCCGCATGAATGGATTCTTGTACAATTTTTTCAGGTTGTTCAGTGGCGACCGTTTCAATATCCATTCCCCCTTCGCTTGAGGCGATAAAGATAATTCGATCACAGCCACGATCTATTAATAAACTTAAATAAAATTCACGTTTAATATTAGAGGTTTTTTCCACTAAAACCGACTCAATTGGCAGACCCTCATCCCCTGTTTGAATCGTGACCAAACGTGTACCTAGCATTTGTTGGCTGATTTTTTCGACTTCTTCTAAGGTGTTGGCTATTTTAACGCCGCCAACTTTCCCACGCCCGCCTGCATGGACTTGTGCTTTGACAATCCACGGGGCATCATCAAGTTTTTTAGCACAATCAACTGCCTCTGAAGAAGAGCGTGCAACCTGTCCTTCAGGGGTGATGATACCAAATGCATTAAACAACTGTTTAGCTTGATATTCATGAATATTCATTGGTGTTGATATCCTTCTTTAGAGTAAAAATTAAAAGTCTATTTATTGTTTTTGCATCAATGCTATGATGTTGAGGTTAAAACTTTCCCGATGTATTCTCACATGCTTTTGAATGATTATGAAACCATTTATCCGTGTCCTTTCTCCAAAGGCTATGGTATTCCTAGTCAGCAAGCGTGGTTATTTTTAAAAATATTTTTATTTTATCGAGTATTTTTAGCGAGTTTGTTGATTTTACTATATCAAAGTCCGTTTTCAGAAATTCTAATTTCCACCAAACATCTTCAATTATATAACGCCACCAGTTTAGTGTATTTGATTTTAGGGTTGGTGTTTATTTTTTTTGCATTTTGGCGCGTAGGCCCTTACAGTTTAAATGCCCAAAGTATTATTTTTATTGATATTATTGTCATTACCTTAATAATGCACAGTTGTGGTGGTATCAGTAGTGGCTTTGGCATTTTGCTCGCAGGCTCGTTAGCGGCCTCAGGGTTATTAATTGGAGGACGGTGCTCGATTGTCTTTGCGGCCATTGCGACCATTTTTATTTTTTCTGAACAAATTTATTCGATTCACTTAGGCAAGGGGTTAGTCCGATCCTACCCCACGGTTGGTATGTTAGGCGCTACCTTCTTTATTACGGCTTTTTTATCGTATGTGTTGGCGCAACGCTCCGAACAATCGGCCGCGCTTGCCAATAAACAACAGCAAAAAATTGTCACGCTGGAAGCCTTAAATAAATATGTGATTCAGCATTTGCAATCGGGGGTTATTATTATTAACCCTAAGCAGCAAATATTAAGTATTAATGAAACCGCATTAGATTTATTTCAAGCACAATCGTCATTAGAATTAGCCGATATATCCGCCCCTTTAGCGCTATTATTTGACAGTTGGCAACGAAATCCACGGCAAGATTTTTTTACCTTACAATCGCCTCAAAAAGCCAATTTGCATTTGCGCTTTAATTTATTAATGACGGAAAACCAAGCCTTTTATATGATAATGCTTGAGGATGTAGCTTTACATAATCAGCGTTTACAACAAGGGGTTCTAGCTTCATTAGGGCGTTTAACCGCCAGCATTGCCCATGAAATTCGTAATCCTTTAAGTGCAATTACTCATGCGGCGCAGCTTTTATCCGAAAATCTTGAATTAAATCCGCAGGATATACGCTTAACAGAGATTATTATAGAACATAGCGGACGCGTCAATAAGATTATTACCGACATTTTAAAATCCTCCAAAAGAACCCCTTCCAATCGAAAAGAATTACGCTTAAACATTTTTTTAAATACCTATTTACACGATTTTTTAGCTGAACAAGCTATTAATGAAACTTATCTGCATTTAGAGCTTTGTGACATCAACTTAGAAACACGGATAGATGTAGGGCATTTACAGCAAATCATGGATAACTTATGCCATAATGCCATAAAATATGGTTCACCTGAAAAAGGGGGGGTTATTATTCGTTTAAGCCACCTAAAGACTACACCCATCATTGATGTGATTGATAATGGAAAATTGCTTGATTCTGATACCATAACCCATCTTTTTGAACCTTTTTTTACCACCTCTACGACAGGAACGGGCTTAGGGTTATATCTGTCGCGTGAATTAGCCGAACTAAATCAAGCCTCTTTAACCTATCGAGTCAATAATCTGAAAAATAACAGTTTTAGATTACAATTATCAAATGCAAAAAACACCAAAATTGAATTATGAAAAAACCAATTGCTTTAATTATTGATGACGAGGCGGGGATTTGTGAACTTCTAGAGATTACCTTGAATCGCATGGGCATTGAAACTCACACAGCAGGCACGGTTGCAAAAGCAAAAACATCGCTTAAAAAAACCGAGTTTGATTTATGTTTAACCGATTTACGCTTACCCGATGGCGATGGTTTAGAAATTTTAGACTACATACAACAGGTTCAAGCGAGCTTGCCTGTCGCCATGATTTCAGCGCATGGCAGCATGGATACCGCGATTGTAGCGATGAAAAAAGGCGCATTTGATTTTATTTCTAAACCCATAAATTTAGAGGGATTACGAAAATTAGTTTCGCACGCATTGGAACTTTCAGCAAACCCGCCGCCGTTGAAAAAAAATAAAACCGAAGATAACTTATTAGGTCAATCGCCCGTGATGTCAGCGCTTAGAGCCAAAATAGCTAAAATAGCTCGAAGCCAAGCGCCCGTCTATATTAATGGCGAGTCAGGTTCTGGCAAAGAATTGGTGGCAAAATTAATTCATCAACAAGGCAGTCGGCATAATAATGCTTTTATCGCTATTAACTGCGGCGCTATTCCACACGAATTAATGGAAAGTGAATTTTTTGGACATAAAAAAGGCAGTTTTACAGGGGCAGTAGCGGATAAAAAAGGTTTATTTCAAGCCGCTGATGGTGGGACATTATTTTTAGATGAAATTGCCGATTTACCTTTATCACTGCAAGTAAAATTATTGCGCGCTATTCAAGAAAAAAAAATACGCCCTGTCGGCGGACAACAGGAGGTAACCGTCGATGTGCGCTTACTAAGTGCTACACATAAAGATTTAGACAAAATGGTGAAAGAGGATGCGTTTCGCCAAGACCTTTATTATCGTATTAATGTCATTGAATTAAACGTCCCCGCTCTTAAAAATCGTACTGAAGATATTCCTGAGTTAGCCGATTATTTTTTGAAACTATTATCGGTAAATAATGGCATCACTGTCCCTGCTTTTGCAAATTGCGCTACCAAGGCATTAATAAATTATAGCTTCCCTGGCAATGTTCGAGAATTGGAAAATATTTTAGAACGGGCGTTAGCCTTGTATGAGGGCGATACCATTACCGAAGATGATTTAAACTTACCTCTGCATACTGATGATCGACAACTAATGCAGGATTATGATCCCAGTGAAACCTCGTTAGAAACCCATTTAGAAACCATGGAGCGCGACATCATTAATGAGGCGTTGACCGAAAACAAATGGAATAAAACGGCGACCGCTAAATATTTAGGATTATCCTTTCGCTCATTGCGCTATCGTTTAAAAAAATTAGAATTAGAATAAACCTGTTGATTTTTTCTCATAAAGCCATCATATCGGTACTAACTTTTATAAATTGCTAGGATTGATTCGATTATGAGAATGGAACAATTAACCCACAAATTTCAACAAGCCGTGAGTGAGGCGCAAAGTCTTGCCTTGGGCAAAGAACACCAGTTTATCAGCCCAATTCATGTGATGCTGACGCTGTTAAATCAAGAGGGTGGTAGCATTAAACCGCTATTAACCCAAATTGGGTTAAAAATTCCCAGTTTAGAAAACGCATTAAATAATGAACTAAATCGAATTGCCACTGTTTCAGGGATTGAAGGTGATAGTCAACTATCACCTGATTTGAATCGAATGTTTAATGTCACCGAGCAATTAGCCCAAAAACAAGGGGATCAATTTATTGCCAGCGAGTTGTTTTTATTAGCGGCTATGGACGTAAAAGGGCTATTACAAACGCTTTTGAAAAAGGCAGGGTTAACCGAGTCGGTGTTAAAAAAAGCCATCAGCGATTTACGCGGGGATGAAAAAGTCACCAGTGAAAATGCAGAAGATGAGCGCCAAGCCTTATTCAAATACACCCTAGATTTAACCGAACGGGCGCGCGCTGGTAAACTTGATCCTGTCATCGGACGTGATGATGAAATTCGTCGTACCATTCAAGTCTTACAACGACGTACCAAAAATAATCCTGTCTTAATTGGTGAAGCAGGTGTGGGTAAAACCGCAATTATCGAAGGACTTGCTCAGCGTATTGTGAATGGTGAAGTGCCCGAAGGCTTGAAAAACAAGCAAATATTATCGCTTGATATGGCGGCATTAATCGCAGGGGCAAAATTTCGCGGCGAATTTGAAGAACGCCTCAAAGCCGTACTCAAAGACTTAGCCAAACAAGACGGGCAAGTGATTCTGTTTATTGATGAATTACATACGATGGTCGGTGCAGGAAAAGCAGACGGGGCAATGGATGCAGGTAATATGTTAAAACCTGCTTTGGCACGCGGTGAATTGCATTGCGTGGGCGCGACCACCTTAGATGAGTATCGTCAATATTTAGAAAAAGATGCCGCCTTAGAGCGCCGTTTTCAAAAAGTATTAGTCGATGAACCAAATGTTGAAGATACCATTGCAATTTTGCGCGGTTTAAAAGAGCGTTATGAAGTCCATCATGGCGTGGATATTACCGATCCTGCAATTGTAGCGGCGGCGGTGTTATCGCATCGTTATATTTCAGGGCGACAAATGCCTGATAAAGCCATTGATTTGATTGATGAGGCAGGCAGTAAAATTCGGATGGAAATGGATTCCAAACCTGAAAGCATGGACAGGTTAGAGCGGCGTTTAATCCAGTTGAAAATTGAGCAAGTGGCGCTTAAAGATGAAAAAGATGCGGGTTCTAAAAAACGTTTACAGGATTTAGAAACCGAGATTTTAACCTTGGAAAAAGAATTTGCCGATTTAGAGGAAATTTGGACGGCTGAAAAATTAACCTTGGAAGGCTCCGCCTCAATTCGGGAAAAATTAGAACAGGCACGTTTGGAATTGGA
>JAGLBU010000054.1 GCA_023146575.1 Methylococcales bacterium | reverse complement strand
TCTTTTAACGGCGCACGTAAACCCAGAAGTAACTTATCTTGTGTCGGGTTTAAACTTAAACCCTCAATATTAAAGCCATTAATTGACTTACTATTTTTTTCATTAACTGCCCCTTCAAACCAAGGATGTGCTTTTACAATCGCATTTTTTAGGTTTTTAATCACAACGGGGGCAACAATTTTTTCACCCTCCAGTTTAAAACGGACTAATTTTTCACGATTTTTTTTCTTTTCACCTTTATTTGATAATGAATGCGAGGTCACCGCATATAAATAGTCATCACTGTCTTGGTCTATACCTTCTAAATCATCCAGCTTTCTAAAATCCTTTTCAGCACTGCCTTTTTCAAATTGTTCTTGAGGATAAAGAGGCTTGCCCGTAAAAATACCTTCTGAGTCTAAACTTAAAAGATAAAAAGGATGATCCTGCTCATCACTAACGGTTAAAAAATGACCATCGGGTAATTGCTGAACCCCAGACGATTCCATTACGGTCTCTAAAGACTTAAATTTTGTCAACATTATTTCCTCGTATCGCCCAGTAGCTTTTACAGGCGCCATATTTAACACAAAATAAACGATAAAAAATAAAATAATTGTCGTCGCTACCCCTGTTATAAAAATACTGTACGCTGTTTGTAATAATTTAAATTTTTTTTCTAAAACCAGCCCTAAGCCATACGAGTGTAAAGCGGTCTGTTCGTATGTTAACGTTCTATCATCCACAATCGTATTAATTACATTTAAGTAGTCCGATTGTGATAAGGAGATAAAATGTCCAAAAAATAAAATATTGGCTTTTCTGCCAAGAAAATCTGCTTTTGTAAAACATGCGGCATTACTAATGTTAGGTCGCGCCGCCCTAATCGCTAAAAACATGGTAAGAAAGCTGGTTAATAATAAAACACCAACAGGCAATAATAAATAAGCGTTAGAACTTAATAACCAGCCCCCACTAGCGATAATAATCGATAAAATAATACCATTAATTGAAATCATCATATTAGCTTTATTATCGGCTAATGCGGTTAACGATAATTGCGCCCTTGAGGAATTTTGAAGCAACGTCTCAATTCCTCGAATACTGCCACGCTCACCTTTTTTCGATTTTTTTTTCTTTTTACGAGCTTTGTTTTCTTTTTTAAATTTTTTTAACTTTTTTTTAAGTCGATCCGTCTCATTGATATGCGCCTCAAGCTCATATGTGACAGGCGTTGAAAGCTCAATATCGCATTTATCTAAAACAACGGGTATTTGAGGTTGTTCATACTCAATTGTCTTTTCATCTGGTTTTATCATACGCATTAAACCTAAGTCACCATAATATTAAAAATATCTCGACTAAAAGCCCTTTTTTTCAGATAATGCCATCATTCAAAAAACATCTTCAGTAATTATAGCTAATAACCCTTTTTAGTCATCAATATCCTGAATCAAATTTACAATTTCTTTAACCGACATTTTACCACTGACATCCCCGCCTTCGAGTAAATTATTTGCTAAATCACGTTTATATTTATGTAAATCAACAATTTTTTCTTCAATAGTGTCTTTTGCCACCAAACGATAAATAGTAACGGCGCGTGTTTGTCCCATTCGATGCGCACGGTCAGAAGCCTGATCTTCTACCGCAGGATTCCACCAAGGATCCATATGAATCACATAATCCGCCGCGGTTAAATTAAGCCCAGAACCCCCAGCTTTAAGACTAATTAAAAATAAATCACCCTTACCTGCCTGAAAATTATTAACCGCTTTTTTACGCTTTGCAATTGAGGTAGCCCCATCTAAATATTGATAAACAATCCCTTTTTCATCTAATTTATTTCTAATAATACTTAAATGCCCAATAAATTGACTAAACACTAATACCTTATGCTCACCTTCTAAAAGCTCATCAACCAACTCTTCAAAAGCAGCAAGCTTTGTACTCTTCATTGTGCTATCTTCAATCACTAAAGCAGGGTTACAACACGCTCGACGTAATTTCATAATTTCCGCCAATACCTGTAAATGCTGTTGCCCTTGAGGACTTTCTTGCGCTTTTAAGCGTTCCATTGTTTGCACCGCCGTTCGCCGTAACGCCTCGTACATGGATTTTTCTTCAGCGCTTTGCTCAATACGCAAGGTAATTTCTGTTTTTGGCGGCAGTTCCTTTAAAACATCGGCTTTTAATCGCCGCAAAATAAAGGGCCTTAATAGTTTTTTTAAGCGGTTTTGAGTGGCAACATCATGATTATTTTCAATGGCTGCCGCATATTTTTCATTAAACTTTTTCAAAGAACCAAATAAACCAGGATTAATAAAATTAAATAAATTCCATAATTCACCTAAATGGTTTTCAATGGGAGTCCCCGTGGTAATGACTTTAAAATCCGCTTGTAATGCCATTGCCGCTTTTGAACGCTTAGTTTGCATATTTTTAATTGCTTGGGCTTCATCTGCCACCACCGTACGCCAGTGTTTTTGTGATAAACGTTCCCCTTCTGATTGCAACAAACCATAACTGCACACGATTAAATCAAACGCACCTGCCTCATCCAGCATTTTTTGACGCTCACCACTTCCAAAATGCTGTACATTTAACGTAGGCGCAAAACGTTCAGCCTCTTCCAGCCAATTAATGCAGACAGAGGTCGGGGCTAAAATAAGGGTCGCGCCCTCTTTAGCACGCGCTAAAATCAAGGCTAATGCCTGTATGGTTTTTCCTAACCCCATGTCATCCGCTAAACAAGCCCCTGCCCCCCAGTGTGCTAATCGACACATCCATTGATAGCCCTCTAATTGATAATCCCGCAAAGTACCTTGCAGGCTTGATGGCACTTCTGCCACTAAGTTAGACATTTCTGATAAGTTTTTTAACTGATCTTTCCATGCTTTGGTCGTATGAAGCGTCATGCCCTGCGTCATTTCCTCTAATGCAGGTGCGGCTAAGGGGTGAAAATGCAGTTTATTACCATGCGCCTCGCCTAAGCCTGAAAAATCATCCAAACGTTGGCGTAATTCTTTGGTAAGTGCAATAAATTGTCCGTCTTCTAGCTTTAAAAATCGACCTTTTGCTCCATTGACAAGTTGCAATAATTTTTGCATTTTTAAGACATTATCCTCATCCAAGGCAATGTCTTCCCCTTCAAGCGCAAACCAATCTTTTTCTTTCCGAATTGAAAATCGTACTTCCGATAAATTAATTTCTTTATTTAATTTAATCCGTTTGCCTTGTGGCCATTCTAAAACCGCATAATTTTCTAATTGTTGCAGTTGTAATAAAACCTCCAACGCCATTTCAGGGTCATCCATTTGCCATTTTGGGACGTTAGTTTTATAAAGTTCAGGACATTGTTTGGTTAATTGATTCAAATATTTTGCTTCTACAGCAAAATCTCGTTGCGTTTGTAATTGCTTACCTTCGATTTCAGCTAATACCGTTGTTCCACCCTCTGATGGCTTATAAACAGGCCCCCCTTCTAAAAAAGGCTGAATAAAAACTTCAATCTGCAAACCCTCGTTCACAGGTTGTAAATGAATATGTAATCGGCTATCTACCACCACGGTTTCCGCATTATTTGAATGCCCACCAATATCCGATTGAACCGTTAGTGTTGAGGCAATAGATGCAATTGAATCAATCACACTTTGGCGCGCACTACTGGGAACGGTTAAACCTTCCGACGTTAAAATATGCGCTACCTCTACATGTTGTTCATTAATATCGTATATCAGAACCCCCGTTGCAGAACGCTCGATAAAAAACCCTATTTCGGTTTCAATGTTAGGCAATAGTGATATATGTAAATTTTGCCCCTCCTCTTTGACTAATAATTGCGGTGCCGCTTTCATAACCTCAAGCGGTGCTGACATTTTTTCATCTGTAGCCCAATAAACATAAGGGTGCTTAACCGCCGCAAGTAAACCAGCACCGCTTAAATAATAAATATCTTTGGCACGATAACCGTAATAATAGCCTTCTTGATAGGTTGAAATTTGTTTACAAATACGACGGTCGTGGTCCGTTAAATAGGTAAATGATTCCAAATCATCGGCTAAACGACTTAACGCCACAGGACGGCCTTTGGTCCAGCGACCTGTTTTGCTTATTTTTTGTTCCCTAGGCGTTAAAGCAATTTCATTATCGTCTAATGATAACTGCCAGATCATCCGCATTTGTGTACTTTCATTTACTATTTTTGGCGCACTTAATTGCGTCAACGCCATTAAAGCACGTTCCCATTTCTCAATACGCGGTAAAAAAGTAAGGGCTTCGGCAAAAGGTGAATCTTTATAAACTCTTGCCAGTCGTAGACAGGTTTTATCTTTTGTTCCTAGCTTTTCCAACAACACCGCACTCACCACCGCAAACCATTTGTAGTGATTTTCATGTGCATTTTTACAAAAATAGCTTAATTCTTTCAGTAAACGGTTTGGTCCTAAACTTAAAACCCGCACCGTTTCATCTAACCAATATAGGAGTAATCCTTGTAACAAACTGTCATAAGGCGAATTTTTAATATTTACTTGCAAATACGGTGCATTAAATAAATATCGACATTCATCTGTATTTTTCAAACCCTGATAAACCGAAATCCCTTCTAATAAACGTAGATTTTGATAGCTAAAAGCCTCTTCATCAAAGGTAATCGCAACGGTTAAACGTTTATGAAGTATTGCCAAACTCTCTGAAGTGTGAATTTTTAATAATGCGAGCGAATAAAACTGACCATCCAGTCCTAAAATAGTTACATTACGTTTGCCTAATTGTTTTTTTAATAACACAATTGATTGTTCGTAATACTCAATGGCCATTTTATAATCATTTTGTAAAAAATAATAAGTACCTAATAATTTAACACTATAAACCGATGAAATTTTTGATAAATAAATTTCCATAAAAGCTTCAGCATGCCCTTTATGCAAATGAAATTCGATATAATTTAACGCAACATAAACAGGTTGCTCGGCAAGATTAGAAAAATATTCTTCAAATAACCGCTCATATAAATCATTTGTCTCCAATGTTTTTTTCGTTAAATCAAGGCAATATTTTAACGATAAAAACCGAATTCCTTCGTGCAAACCATCAAACCAATCTTTATCAAATGAAGTAAAAAATAAACGCAGTAAGGTAGGCTCAAGATGCTGAGGAAATTTTTCTTGAAGTTCATTTAACCCTAAAACAACGCCTTCTAAATTATTTTGATAGAGGTGCAGTCGCAACCCTCTAATGCTCTTTAACATCTCATTTTGCTGAGACGACAAAGGTGTTTCTACAACTATTTTTGATAATTTCTTAAAAAAAATGGGCTTTTTAATCGCCCGTTTCATTAATATTTCTGAGATAGAATGCTCGCAAACCCAGCCTCCTGGTGGAAATAAAACTAAACCTGTCTTTTTAAATTTTTGCTTTAATTCAGGTCCAACTTTACGAATAGACTCTGGCGTAAACACGCCCGTTGCTTTTAAAAGTGTTTGTAATTTTACTTGCCCAATTGGCGTGAAATTAACCACGAGAGCAAAAATAATAGATTGCTCATCCTCTGGTAATGCCTCAAATTTAGCCAGTAGTTTTTGTGTCATAATGTTCTCAGCATAAACCATCGAGTAATTTTTTTAGCCTTATTTTTTGTCGAGAATGCCGAAAACGATTACTTAAAATAATACTTTTTAACGCAAACACCGCCTCTTCAAACACATTATTCACAATCATATAATCAAATTCATGATGATGGCTAATTTCAATGACGGCATCTTCCATTCGTCGTTGAATAATGGCTTCACTGTCTTGTCCGCGCGATTCTAAACGGGTTTTTAACACCTCAATCGACGGCGGTAAAATAAAAATAGACTGACAATCAGGTAACATTTTTCGAATTTGCTGTGCGCCTTGCCAATCAATTTCCAAAATAACATCCAGCCCTTGTGCTAAATTTTCCAGCACGCTTTGTTTACTCGTTCCATAGTAATGATCAAAAACTTGAGCCGATTCTAAAAACGCTTTCTGTGTGCGCATTTCTTCAAATTTTTCACGGGTTACAAAAAAATAATCCTTGCCTGTTTGTTCCTCAGAGCGTTTCACACGTGTAGTATGTGAAACAGAAACCATAAGGTCATCCATTTCTGTCAGCAGTTTTTTGATTAAACTTGTTTTCCCTGCACCCGATGGCGCTGAAATAATATAAAGTGTTCCCTGATTCATGCTCATTTTTATCATTACCCTATTATTTCTTAATTTTTAACCGTACTATTTTTAAGAATATAATCGCCTAATTGTTGTGCTTGTTCGGCATTAATATTGGGGAATTTAGGCATTCTCATACTGCCTTCAGCAATTCTTTTTTTAATATAATTCACATTAGAATTTTCACGATCTAACGTAAAAATCATGCCCTTTTCATCTTTTTTATGGCAGTTGACACAGGCGGTTTGATACATGGATTCTCCCGTATCTTTTTCGCTCGGACTGTAATCTTTCGAACAGGCATTAAGGCTTAAAAGTGCCGTGGTGATAACAAGCAAAGAAATGGTTTTCATGATGATTTTTCCAAAGTATAAATAAGTTGACCTTTTTGAAAAGTGTGTGTCACACGTCCTTTCAAAGTTTGTCCCCAAAAAGGTGTATTTTTACCTGCGCTTAGCCAGTTTTTATCATTAACCTGCCACAATTCATCAGGATTAAACACACAAATATCCGCAGGCATTCCTTGAGTTAAAGTCCCTGCGTTAATGCCTAAAATTTCAGCAGGTTTTAACGTTAAACACGCTAACGCGTCTGATAAAGAGAGGACGTTCGCCTCGACTAATTTTAAAGTTAAGGGTAATAAAGTTTCTAAAGCTGAAACGCCTGATTCTGTTTCCGAAAATGCTCCTAATTTTGCGTCTAAATCATGCGGTTGATGATCTGAGCAAATAGCCTTAACAATACCTGTCGCCAAACTTTCTTGAAGATATTTTTTATCTTCTTTCGCTCGAAACGGGGGAATTACATGATAAGCACTATTAAAAGGTTCAATATCTTGCTCGGACAAAAGCAATTGATGAATCGCCACGTCCGCTGTCACATCTAAGCCATATTTTTGTGCTTGTTGAATTTTAATAATCGCCCTTCGACTACTAATTTGACTAAAATGGATGCGACATTCTGTTAATTCAGCTAATTCTAAACATTGGGCAACCGCAATAGATTCTGCCGCTTCTGGAATTGCAGGTAAGCCATAATGCGTCGCAAAAACCCCTTCATGCGCGCACCCTTGTTGGCTTAAAGAAGGCTCGTCAGGTCGATAAAAAAGCGTTAGCTGATGACCTGCCGCGTATTCCATCGCCCGTCTTAAAATCACTAAATTTTTAAGCGGTGCATTGGCATTACTTACCGCAATACAGCCTGCCGACTTTAACGCCAACATAGCGCTTAACCGCTTGCCGTCTAAGCCCTGCGTTAATGCACCTATCGGGTATATTTGTGAATACCCTACCGCTTCTGCCTTGTCTTTAATTAATTTAGTCACCGCAGGGGTATCAATAACAGGAGCAGTATCAGGAGGCAAACATAACGAGGTAATTCCAGCACTTGCTGCTGCTTTTGTTTCAGAACGAAAGGTGGCTTTTTGAGTTTGTCCAGGCTCTCGAAGCCGCGCGCTTAAATCAATAAAACCAGGACAGACAATCGCGTTTTTGACATCAATAATTTCATCCGCCTCAAATCCTTGTGGTTTATCAAAAACTGCCGCAATTTTGCCATCACTTATATACAAAGCGCCAATTTTATCAATATTATTCACAGGGTCTATAACTCGACCCTGTTTAATTTCAATACGTTTCAATTTAAGCCTGTTCGGGTTGTATAATCATCGACATAATTGCCATCCGCACAGCAATCCCATTATGCACTTGTTGTAAGATGAGTGATTGTTTACCATCAGCGACCGCAGAGGCAATTTCTAAGCCTCGATTAATAGGGCCTGGGTGCATGACAAGGGCATTTTTTTTCGCCAATCGTAGCCGCTCTTCCGTTAACCCAAAGCATTTATAATATTCACTTTCAGAGGCTAAAAATGCCGAATTCATACGTTCTTTTTGCAAGCGTAACATCATGATAATATCAATATCATTCAAGCCTTCCGCCATATCCAGATAGATTTTTACGCCTAACGATTCAATTTGAGCGGGTAATAAGGTTTTTGGCGCAATCACTCGAATTTCTTTCACCCCCAACATATTAAGCGCTTGAATTTGTGATCGTGCCACTCGTGAATGCAAGACATCACCCACAATTGCCACTTTTAAACGGCTAAAATCTCGATGGTGTTGTCGAATAGTGAACATATCAAGCATGGCTTGAGTTGGGTGTGCATGCTGACCGTCTCCTGCATTGATAATACTGATATGAGGAGACGTATGCTGTGCTATAAAATGCGCCGCGCCGCTTTGATCGTGTCGAACCACAAACATATCCACATTCATCGCCTCCAGATTATTAATCGTATCTAGTAAACTTTCCCCTTTTGAGGTTGAGGAACGGGCAATATCCATGTTTAAGACTTCTGCCGATAACCGAGTCGCGGCTAATTCAAAAGTACTTCGGGTTCGAGTACTGTTTTCAAAAAATAAATTAACAACCGTTTTCCCCTGTAATAACGGGTATTTTTTAACGCCTTTCGGCATACTTTCAAAAGACTCTGCGGTGTCTAAAATTTCGGTTAAAATCTCAGCACTTAAACCTTCTATGGTTAAAAAATGCTTTAAACGTCCATCAGCGGTAAGTTGTAAGTTTTGATTATGCATTTATAACGGTCTTTTATAAAGAGGAAAGCTGAATACTTAAAGGATCAGGACCTGCTAATTTGATGTAGGTGTTTTTTTCTAAAATAAGGGATAGCCCTGAACAATCAGGCTTAAGCGGAAGTTGTTGCCCATCACGCTCAATTAACACGGCAAACAGCACCTTATTAGGTCGCCCAAAATCAAATATTTCATTTAATGCCGCCCGTGCGGTACGCCCTGTATAAAATACATCATCCACCAAAATAATATCACGTCCTTCAAGACTCATCGGAATAAAACTGGATTTTGTTTTAGGGTGCATCCCTATTTGAGAAAAATCATCCCGATAAAAAGAAATATCCATCAATGCAAGTGATTCCTCTATCTTTAATCGCTGATGTAACTCTTTGGCAATCCACGCGCCACCACTGTGAATACCTACTACAATCGGCTTTATTAATTGTCGTTGTTCAATTAAAGCGGTGAGTTTTATCTCCAGTTGATTTAATAACAGTGGCAGGTCAAAATTTTCAGCGTTCATTTAAATTAAGGTCTGTATAAAAAAATAAGCGAGAAAGCTTATCATACTTTATTAAGATGTTCTGACAGCCAGCTTTGCAAAATAAGCTGTGCCGCTAATTGATCTTGTACATCCCACAGCTTGGTCGCGCTAACATTCAGTTCATCAAATAACAATTGCTTGGCTTCAAAGGTCGATAAGCGCTCATCGTGTTGATAAGTGGGTCGTCCATAACGTCCTTCTAATTGCCGACAAAATTTACGCATTCTGGGCGTAACAATATTATCTGAGCCATCTTCTTGTGTTGAAATACCCACCACAAAACCTGTCGGTGTCCATTGGTTCACAAGCTGAGTAATAATTTCCCAATTAGGGTTTTGTCGAATGGATTTAATGGTCTGCAAAGGGCTAGCTGTTCCTGTTATTACTTGCCCAACCGCGACCCCAATTTTTTTATTTCCAAAATCAAATCCTAAATACGTCTCATTCTGAAGATATTTTGCTAAGGGATCTTGTTTAGCCATGACCGACCATTGAGGTTAAATAGTTAATATTCACACCCATTGAATTAGCGGCGGTTGACCACCGTTGACGTACAGGCGTTTTATATAAAATAGAACTGTCGTAATCCACATTCAACCACGCATTATTTAACATTTCTTTTTCCAGCTGCCCTTTTGCCCAGCCTGAATAACCTAAGGCGATTAAATATTTTTCAGGACCTTCATTATGAGCGATTGCCTCTAAAATATCGCGAGAACTGGTTAATGAAACATTTTCTGACACCGCAATGGATGAATCCCACGTCTGAGTGCCTGTATCATGAATAATAAAGCCTCTCTCCGTTTGTACAGGGCCACCAAAATAAACAGGTGTCATTCGACTTTCTTCAGAAGCATCCTTAATGCCTATTTTCTCAAAAATATTCGCTAATTTCAAAGGCGTTAAACGATTAAGCACCACGCCTAACGCGCCTTCATTATCATGCTGGCAAATATAAACCACCGCTCGGTGAAAATCCTGATCTTTTAATTCAGGCATGGCAATCAAAAATTGGTGATTAAAAAAATCGGTCATAAATTGGTAGTGCCTTTAAAATAATGATTGTATTTCGTCTTGTTCTAATTCCGCTGGCTGTGATTCATCTTCTTGTA
>JAGLBU010000053.1 GCA_023146575.1 Methylococcales bacterium | reverse complement strand
TGTAACTCTTGTTCCTTTGCTGGCTCTGATTGTAAACCTAATTCATCCGAAAAATGCCACACACGCCGAATTGCTAAAACATCCGTTTGTTGTGCCGTTGATTTTGGTAGGGGGGAAAATGGCGCACTCCTCTCAACAATTTGTATTGCCGCCTCATCTAATGCTTCATTACCAGAAGATTCGACAATACGGATATTATAAAGCGAACCATCGGCTCGAATACCCACATCCATTGATAATATTCCTGTAAAGCCTTTTTCTTGCGCCACTTCAGGATAATGAAGATTCCCCGCATCCTCAATTTTTCGCTCCCAGTCGCGTATATAATCCGCCGCAAAATGTTTATGCGCACTAATGGAGTTAATAAATTTAATCTCGGTTTTTTCAGCACTTTTTTTATAATGTTTAATACGTTCACCCAACTGCGCAATCTTTTTTTCCAGTACTTTAACCGATAGTTTTGTCTGTTCAGTAATGGCTTTTTCAGCTATTTTTTTTGGGATAACCGCTTCAGTTTGAGATTTTTCAGTTTGTGTCAGCAGGCGCTGAGAAGCAGGTGTGGTTTTTTCCACTATTTCAGGGCGAGTAACATCGCCTATCACAGGGGATTTAGCACCAATTTCAGGAATTTGTTGTTGATTAGGTTTGGGTTTTTCTTTTTTAAGTCCTGCACCAATTTGATTTTCCTGTGCCAAATAATGTGCATCTTTAGGAGCTTTTCGTACCGCCGAATTCACTACCGTAATTTCAATGGCTTTGGTGATTTTTTTAGATTCTGGGCTAGCAAAATTAACCCCTAGTAATAATAGAGCATGAAATAAAGCGGCAATAAAAACCCAAAGCTTAATCGAATTTGGTTGAAATTCTGTGGGCTCTTCCTGTAAATAAGGATTAGAAAGCGACTCTGTCATGGGCTTTACAACGATATGGTTTGCTCAATATGATCCATCAGTTGACCTGCAATATCTAGATTATAAGCTCGATCTAATTCTTGCACGCAGGTAGGGCTGGTGACATTAATTTCAGTGATAAAATCGCCAATAACATCTAACCCCACAAAAACAAGGCCTTTTTGCTTTAAGGTTTCGCCCACTTGTTCGGCAATCCATAAATCTCGTGGCGATAAAGGTTGCGCTTTTGCCCTGCCACCTGCGGCTAAATTTCCCCGTGTTTCACCTATCGCAGGAATTCTTGCCAGTGCATAAGGCACAGGCTCGCCATTAATCAATAAAATACGCTTATCCCCTGCTTTAATTTCAGGTAAATATTTTTGCGCCATCACATAACAGCTTTCATGTGCCGTCATGGTTTCTAAAATAACGGCTAAATTAGGATCACCTATTTTCAAATGAAAAATAGAAGCCCCACCCATACCATCTAATGGTTTTAAAATAATCTGCTGATGTTCGACTAAAAAATCTTTAATTCTGCCATGATTCCGAGTAACAAGCGTATCCGTACAACATTCAGGAAACCACGCGGTAAATAATTTTTCATTGGCATCACGCAAAGACTGGGGTTTATTCACTATATAACAGCCTGCACGCTCTGCTTGTTCTAACAAATAAGTCGCATAAATATATTCTTGATTAAAGGGCGGGTCTTTACGCATGATGATGACATCAAGTTCTGCCAAAGCTAAGGTTTTTTCTTCAATGACCTGATAAAATACACTCGCCCGTTCCACCGTTATCAATCGTATTCTGGCAAAGGCCTGACCATTTCGTAAAAACAAATCGTTTAATTCCATATAATACAAGTGCCAGCCTCGTTTTTGCGCCGCTAACAACATGGCAAAACTGGTGTCTTTATTGATATTAACGCGGTCGATGGAATCCATCACCATTCCGAATTTAAGTGTCATGTAAAATCCATAGAATTGAAAAATAGAACGATCGTTGTTATCTTTTTTAAAACTATTTCAGTTTTATAGTTTACCTAAAAAAGATTTTTTGGTATAAAGGGCGGCTAACTTTTGAATCACGGCACATCCATAAAAGAGGTCATCATGTCCAGAATATGTCAAGTTACAGGAAAACGTCCTGTGAGCGGTAATAACGTATCACATGCACACAATAAAACAAAACGTCGTTTTAACCCGAATTTGCACCAACATAAATTTTGGGTTGAAAGTGAAAATCGTTGGGTGCGTTTAAAAATTTCAGCCAAAGGAATGCGTATCATTGATAAAAAAGGCATTGATACCGTTTTAATTGATATCCGCAAACGCGGCGAAAAAGTCTAAGGAGTTTACATCATGCGCGATAAAATCAAATTAGTTTCATCTGCAAAAACAGGTCATTTTTATACCACCACTAAAAATAAACGCACCATGCCTGAAAAAATGGAAATAAAAAAGTATGACCCTGTTGTGCGTAAACACGTTATGTACAAAGAAGCCAAAATTAAATAATCTTGATTCATTAGTGTTTAGATATTGCAAAACCATAGCCTCAAGGGTGTGGTTTCGCAGATTTCCGCTTGCCTTTTATCCTTCCGAGTGTTTTATACGCCTCGACAGACTCCCCAAACTTCGTTCCAATTCCCTTTTTTCATTTTCAATGGTGACAAATTGGGCTTTAAGATGCGTTAACTTTTGTTTTAAGGTTCTATTATCATCTCTTAAAACATCGTTAATATCATCTGAATCAAGCAACGTGTCAGGGTTAATTAATTGTAAATTTTCCACAAATGAACGCTCAAGCTGGATATTATTACTTGCCGCCTGATTGACTCCAAGTAAAACACCTCTTGGCACATAATTTAAGCCATTTCGTATAATCTTCACATCAAAGCCATGCTTTTTCATCAAAAAAGCGGCTGCTTCACTTGCCTTACCATCTTCACAAACAATAATATAATGCTGATTTTTAGCTAATAATCGTAAATGCATCCCCAAACTAAACAATGGTACATTGAGTGCGGTTGGTAGGTGCAAGTCGTCGTATTCATCAACGGAACGAATATCTAATAATACAGCACCTTTATCTTGCCATAATTCCAATTCAATAAAATCAATAAAGGTTAATGATGGCTCTTTAATCAATTTTAAAAATTTATCTTTCCGAATCTGTAACAATTGCATATTAAATAATGCCGTGATTGTTTCAGCATACGGCTCGCCTAAAATCATTGCCATATCACCAAAAGTATTCCACACATCGAGCTTTTCGACTTTGATGGATTTTGCATGCTCTGAAGATTTATACGAAACTAAACATTCACCTTTTTTAATAAGATAAAAATACTGCCCTATTCCCCCTTGTTCAATCACAATCTCATCCTTCTCCACGCTAATTTCTTCTAATGCTTCTGAAATTTTTCGAAGATAAATAGGGGATAAAGCACGAATAACGGGAATCATAAACAAGGTTGATTTACAATCTTCACTATCGGCTTTTTTAGCTTTTTGAATTTCATAATAGGCTTTTTTTTCGGCATCTTTGGTGTCTATGGAAGTAATAAACACCGCATCCAAGCGCAAAAAACGCACATCCCCTTGCGCGAAAGCATCAATTTTTCGGGGCAGTTGATGCGCTACCGCAAATTTTGCCGACTCAGAGCCTGCGGTAATCATTTCAAGTTTTAACTCGCCGGCCTCTAGAGAAACCGAGCCTTCTAATAAATAAATTAACTCATTATGACTGTCGCCACGTTTAAAAAGACACCCACCGTCTTCAACCGTTTCAATTACAATTTTGCGGCAAATCACTCTAAAAATATGATTCGACATGGTTGAAAACGGAATCATTTGGCGAATCATACCGCCATCAGGAGAATCAATCTTTATAGACATTTAAATACAAGAATCTAAAAGTGAATGGAATATATTATTACTAACATAGCCCCAATGAAATTTTATGCCAACTTTATTTTGCAACATCTTCTGTAAAAACTCCAAATTGCATCATACGCTGGTAGCGATTATCTAATAATGTTTCCATTTCTTGTGTTTGAAGCACGTCTAAATGTCGAATAAGGCTTTCTCGTAAACTCAACGCTATTTTTTGAAAATCTCGGTGACCACCGCCTAAAGGTTCACGCACCACTTCATCTAAAAAACCTTGCTCCCGAACTCTATCTGAGGTAATTCCCATCGCCTCTGCCGCTAATTTAGCTTTATCAGCGCTTTTCCATAAAATAGAGGCACAGCCTTCAGGGGAAATCACCGAATAAGTACTGTATTCCAACATAATCAACCGATCTCCCACACCAATCGCTAAAGCCCCACCAGAACCACCTTCACCAATCACCGTACAAATAATCGGCACCGTTAAGGTTGACATTTCAAACAAATTTCGCGCAATCGCTTCACTTTGCCCACGCTCTTCTGCCCCTATACCAGGATAAGCCCCAGGGGTGTCAATAAAACACAAAACAGGTAATTTAAAACGCTCGGCCAATTTCATCACCCGTAATGCCTTACGATAACCCTCAGGCCGTGGCATTCCAAAATTTCGATGAATTTTTTCTTTAGTATCACGTCCTTTTTGATGACCAATAATCATCACGGATTGCCCTTCTAAACGTGCTAAACCACAGACAATCGCGGGATCATCGGCATAGATTCTATCACCATGAAGCTCACAAAAATCCGTAAACATGTGTTGGATATAATCTAAGGTGTAAGGACGACTAGGATGCCGTGATAATTGTGAAATCTGCCAGTCGGATAAATTGCTAAAAATAGATTCGGTTAACGCCAAGCTTTTATTTTCTAATTCTTTCAGCGCATCGGAAATATTAAGATCATTATCACGTTCTACACGACGTAATTCTTCTATTTTTGCTTCTAATTCGGCGATAGGTTGTTCAAAATCAAGAAATTTTAAATCCATGAGTCTACATTTATAGAGTGTGAAAAAACGCGGTACCTTGATAAAACCAAACTTTCAACGCACGGCAAGATTTGAAAGCTGTATTTTAGCGAAATTCCGCCTAACATTTTTATTTTTCTATCGTAAATTCATAAAAATGCGGTTTGATACTTGAAATGAAGTTAAATTAACGACTACAATTTCAAGCCCTTAAAACTAATCCCTATTCACATTGCACCCCAATTCAGCGCATTTTATTTCGTTACCAAAGCTCTTAAAAGACAACCTTCACCGCCCTTTTTGCATCACTCAGAAGGGTAAAATAATCACTCGCGCTCAACTATTACAAGATGCTTTCGTTTTAAGTCAAAAACTACCGCCTAAAAAATACGTGATTAATCTTTGTCAGCAACGTTATTTTTTTATTGTCGGCTACCTAGCCGCCGTTTTTAAAGACCAAATTACCTTATTACCGCCCAATAAAACCACAGGCACATTCACTCAACTTTTAAAAGATTACCCAGATAATTATTGTTTAGCTGATAATAAAGAAACCGCAATATCAACTGATATTATTATTGACTGGCATGATCTTGAAGGCGATGAAGGAGACTATCCTTTAATCGACCCTTTTAAAATTATTTGCATTATGTTCACCTCAGGGTCAACAGGAAAACCTAAAGCACAAATCAAAACATGGCGCGAGCTTCAACAAGCCGCCTTTTTGGCACTTAAACAATTTGAGCTTCAAAAAAGCTCGTTAACCCTCGTTTCAACCATCCCCATGCAACACATGTATGGCATAGAGTCGTGTTTGTTTTGGGTGTTATTTTCAAGCCTTAGCTTGCATAACAGCCATCCTTTTTATCCTCAAGACATCCAGCTAATCTTGAAAATCGTCCCTAAAGCAATGCTTGTTTCAACCCCTCGACACTTAAAAACTTGCCTTTCTATTAACGATAAACCCTACCCTGTTCAGAAAATTTTATCCTCAACTGCCCCACTTTCTTTGTCTTTAGCCACTGAAATAGAACGTTATTTTAACGCCCCTTTATTTGAAATTTATGGCAGTACCGAAACTTCCTCATTTGCGTCACGACGAATAACAGCCTCTAAAAAATGGAAACTGTATCAAGATATTAACTTGTCTCAACAGCAATCATCTTTTTTTGTCAAAGGCGGACATATTTTTACCCCTGTTCAATTAGATGACCGCTTTTCCATTGAAAAAAATGGCTATTTTGAATATTTAGGTCGCTCTGATGATCTTGTCAAAATCGC
>JAGLBU010000052.1 GCA_023146575.1 Methylococcales bacterium | reverse complement strand
TGTAAATCATAGGTTTTCACTTTTGGAGACGGGACTAAAATACGACTTTCACCGTCAAAAGGCGCATCTCTACCACCATTTAGAAAAAACGTCACATGGGCATATTTTTCAGTTTCGGCTAATCGTAATTGTGTACGTCCCGCATTGGCTAATACTTCCCCTAAACCATTTTGAATATTGGTCGGTGGATAAGCAACAGGATAAGGAAAGTCTTGATGATATTTTGTCAGAGTTGCAAAATGTCCAGTATGAGCTGCACGCCCTCGCTCAAACTCAGTAAAACCTGTTTCCGTTAACGCTCTTGAAATTTCACGCGCTCGATCCGCTCTAAAGTTCATAAATACGATTGAATCATCTGCATCTAATCCAATTGCCGATTCACCAACGGAAGTCGCTTGTACAAATTCATCGGTTTCATCACGTTGATAAGCCGTTTCTAAGGCTTCTAAAGCAGTTTGAGTATGAAATCCCCCCTGCCCTTTTGCAATCACATTATAAGCGGGCTGTACTCGCTCCCAACGGTTGTCTCGATCCATTGCATAAAAACGCCCTGTGATGGAAATAATTTTCCCAACGCCCAACGCCTTAAATTTTTCTTCAATAAATTCAATAGAGGAAGTCGCACTTTTTGGCGCAACATCCCGTCCATCTAAAAAAGCATGTAAATAAATCTTTTTTAAGCCTTTTTTTGCCGCGAGTTCAATCATCCCTGCAATTTGTCGCTCGTGACTGTGTACCCCCCCTGACGAAAGCAACCCTAAAATATGCAGCGCTTTATCGTTTTCCAAGGCTTTATCAACCGCCGTAGATAACACCGCATTATCAAAAAAACTACCATCGGTAATCGCATTATTAATTTTAGGCAAATCTTGAAAGACAAATCGACCACTACCAATATGTAAATGCCCAACTTCAGAATTGCCCATTTGTCCCTCAGGCAAGCCGACTAAAGCACCTGAACATTCAAGCAATGTCGTCGGATTATTTTGTTGTAGTTGATCCCAAAAAGGTGTTTTTGCAACCGCAATAGCATTATGTTCTTGTGCCTCCCTGTGTCCAAAACCATCAAGAATTAACAAAACTAAAGGATTAGGTCGTTTCAACATGTTTTTCTGATTCCCACAAGATTCTAATAATTAATACGTCAATATTTTTATTGTAACATGCAACTTAGCATAATTGTGAGCCGATCAAAAGCGGCTTAATTTCATCTTAAAATTGGGGGTTAGTCTTTTTTTTTGTAAAATCAACACCACTTTTTTCACCCGTCTTAATAAATTTCATGCAAAAAAAGATGCACAACTTTGTTCACTCAATCGCATTTATGGTGAGCATTAATATTGTTATCATTATAAATGCTATTTTAATTGGGGTTGAAACACATTATAGCTCGTCCCTTGTCTCAAATTTACAAGCAGTGGCATTAGCTATTTTTACAATCGAAATCATACTGCGATATATCGGGAAAGAAAGCGTTAAAGCTTATTTTTCAAGTGGATGGAATCTATTTGATATTGTTATTGTTAGTATTTGTTATATTCCCGAAACGTGGTTTATCAATAGCGCAGCCTTAAGTGTCTTTCGAATCATGCGGGTTTTTCGGATTTTACGCTTGGTTAAAACCTTTCCAGAACTCAAAATTATTGTCAATGTGCTACTCAAATCGTTGAAGTCACTTTTTTACACCTTCATGTTACTGTTTATTTTTATGTACATGTATGCCGTCATGGGGGTGATTCTTTTTAAAGGCGGGCCTGCGGCGAATGGCACTGAAATTGGTGCGCAAAGCCCTGATCCTTATGGCACAATTACCGAAGCATTTTTCACTTTATTTAGAATTACCACAGGAGAGGATTGGACGGATCTCCGCTATAACTTATTAGGCGGACAAGTTGAAGGCGCTTCCGATGCAATGATTTCAATTTATCATGTTTCATGGATGGGATTATCCGCTTTTTTACTGATTAATTTAGTTGTGGGCGCGGTGGTAAATAATTATGATCAGGTGATGATCGAAATAAAAAGCGAAACGGAAACAAAGCTAAACGTTGATGACTTATATGCCAAAATTGAAAGCCTCAGTCAGCAAATTAATGAATTAAAAACCGAGATTAAAAAATAAGATAATAAGTAAAAGCCTCGTTGACATAAGAGTCACCAAGGCTTTTTAAATGAAAATGTTATGCACCAATTGCTGATTCTAAACTCGCCACGATAGCATCGTCCAAATTAAGCTTTTCAGCCAAGTCTTTCAGGTATTCAGCTTCTGCATTGGTATCATTATCAATGGCCATTAATGAAACACTGTAAACTTGCGCCGCAATTTGTGGGCTTGAAACCGCGGCAACCAATCCATCCGTATCCATAGGCTTATTAATTTCTTCCATGATGAAATGTTGCTCATCATCGCTCATGCCATTTTCTTTCGCTTTTCCTGTAATTTTTTCCATTTCTTCATCGTCAATATGACCATCAGCTTTGGCAACGTTAATCATAGCTTTTAACATTAAAAAAACGACTTCTTCAACTTCTTGCTCTTCTGCTTTATTTTCAGGTTCGCGCATTCCTGATAATAATTGCGCTTTAGCATCGGGTTCTGGCGCATTATTTCCTGTACTTTTTTGATGCTCTTGATAAGCTTTAAAGGCTAACGTACCAAGTGTCAGTAAAATACTGCCTTTGCCTAGCTTGCTACTATTACTGCTGCTGCGCCCCCCTAAAAATGAGCTGGCTATTTGTTCTATAGAGGATGCCCTTCCTTTATTACCTAAGAGTGATGTCAACAAACCCATTGTATCCATGAAAATAATTCCTCAAATTAGTTAGTGTAATTTTAAAATAACCCTTTATTATCACTTATAAAATCCTTTATGTCTCAATTTTAGAAAAATTTATGAGCAGACCATATAGGAGAATGCTAAAATTAGGGTAATTAAATTGGAGAGGTATCATTCATGAGTTTGGAATTGGTTTTACCAAGTAACTTATCAGTAGGAACATTTGATAGTTACCTTAATATTGTCGGGCAAATGCCAAAGTTAACGCCAGAGCAAGAACATGAGCTGGCGGTGCTTTATCGTGATGAAGGGGATTTAGAAGCGGCTCGAAAGCTTATTATGTCAAATTTACGTTTTGTAGCGCATGTTGCTCGTGGCTATAACGGCTATGGTTTACCTCTGCCTGATATTATTCAAGAAGGGAATATTGGCTTAATGAAAGCGGTTAAGCGCTTTAATCCTGATGTTGGTGTGCGATTAGTCTCGTTTGCGGTACATTGGATTCGCGCTGAAATTCATGAATATGTGATTAAAAATTGGCGTGTGGTTAAAATTGCCACGACCAAATCACAACGTAAATTATTTTTTAATTTGCGTAAATCTAAAAAAGGTTTGGGCTGGTTATCAAAGTTAGAAGCCGAGGCAATTGCTGAAAACTTAAATGTAGACCTTAAATGTGTTTATGAAATGGAAAAACGTATTGATGGCCGTGACATGGCCTTTGATATGCCCGTTGATGCCGTAAGTAATGAGGATAATTACAGCGCCCCATCAGGTTATTTAATGGAAGATGAGTCCGATCCTGCACAATTAATTGAAAAATCAGACTGGAAAAATTATAAAGAAGGCTTGTTAAGTGAGGCTTTATCGCAATTGGATGAACGTAGTTTGGATATTTTATCCAGCCGTTGGTTATCGGATAAAAAAGCAACCTTACATGAACTGGCAAAGCGTTATAATGTCTCTGCGGAACGCATTCGACAGCTTGAAAAAAATGCGATGAAAAAGATTAAAGCCTCTGTGGTCTTGGAGGCTTAAAGTACAAGCGCACCTATTCTGTCTTCTATTGTGCGAAATTATTATACCTTTGCTTTTTTAAGACACTATTTCTTGATAGTTTTTCTGTGGTAACGCTTTAAAAAAGTTTTTAAACGCTGGAAAAAAACTTAAGGTAATCGGAATAGAATAAAAGCAATACATGGCGGCAGCCTCACCTGTGGAGACGTTAAACAACCATTGTGGTAAAAACAGCGTCATAATTGCCATTCCAAAATGATAGCTTGCCATTCTGGCATTATCCTTCCATAAAAACCCACTTAAAGCTAAGGCAAATAATGAGCCGTGTGTCACTAAGAGCCCATATGCGCTGGTGATGTGGTAACCAATATGATATTCCCCCATAAATAAACAGGCGACCATATCCCCAATAAAATTGGGCTCGACATCAAATAATTGCCAGTGTCTGGGTAAAAAGCTAAAAAACAGAAAAAAACTGCTGAGGGTTACGCCTATTTGAGTTGCGCGTTTTAAGGCGTTGGGATCAGAGGAATAGGTTGCCAATGCAGGCATAATTGCAAAGGCTTGCAAGCTAATATGATAGGTGGACAGCTCACTAAGCAATAGATTTGCGCCAAAGCCACATTGATCGGCGACTGGGTAGGCGAAATATTGAATTAATTCCATCAGTGCAAAATGGAAAATAGCATAGGAACGCGCCAGCCTGACCCAAAAAGGTTCGGAGTTATCTAAAAAAGTGACACTGCTGGCTACCAAGCCGATAAGTCCGAACCCCAATGACATATTTGCACTAAAACACATAAATCCCTTATCCCTATTAATGAATAAAACCGTTCAGTCTAATATATTCAGGTCTTTTTAGCCAATATCTTATCAAGGTGATTGGCAAAAGTTTGTCGATCCTGCTGACTGAAGGGTGCTTGCCCCCCTGTATCAATGCCACTGCTGCGGAGGGTGTCCATAAAATCTCGCATGGTGAGTCGGGCTTTTATATCATTTTTAGTGTAAAGTTCCCCTCGAAAACTTAAGCCTATTGCGCCTTTTTCAATCACTTCTGCTGCCAGAGGAATATCGCTGGTAATGACTAAATCCCCCGCCTGAACCCGTTGAACAATTTCATTATCCGCCACATCAAACCCTCGTCCAACTTGAATAAATCGAATGCTCGAAATCGGGGGCGTTTGGATAAATTGATTGGCAACCAAAGTCGTTACAATCTTGGTACGTTTTGAGGCTTTAAATAAAATTTCTTTAATCACCACAGGACAAGCATCGGCATCGACCCATATTTTCATTTTTCATCTCCTTTTTATCGTGAAGCTCGAGCGCAAACCCAAACATCAATACGGCTTACTCCCGCCTTTTTAAATACCGATGCTATTTCACGCAAGGTTGACCCTGTAGTCATAACATCATCTAAAATTGCAATATGGCTATAGAGAATCGTGTTAGGTATTGAAAAAGCACCTTTGACATTTTTATCACGCGCTTTAATACTTAAGCCTATTTGATGCTCAGTATCTTTATGACGAATGCATACACTGGAATCAACAGGAATTTTCAACCGCTTGCCAATATTTTTGGCAATTTCAACACTTTGATTAAAACCACGCGCTCTATAACGTTTTTTATGCAATGGTACAGGAATAATACACTCAGGTAACGCCTTCAAAGGCAATGATTGCAACAACAGCTGCCCTAATAAGCGCGCATTTTTATATTGATGATTAAATTTAAGTTCTGGAATTAACAGCCGCATAATATCTTGATAGATAAACGGGGCAAATGTGGCTTGAAAATCAGGCGGAGTTGTTTGGCATTTTCCACATAAAA
>JAGLBU010000051.1 GCA_023146575.1 Methylococcales bacterium | reverse complement strand
CGTTCAAGACAAAACTGGCAAATATCCATGTCTAACAAACCATCGCCATCACATAAAATACAGCTTGATGACCATTGAGGAATGAGTCTTTTTAGCACTAAAAAATTTATGATTTATGGCGAATAATCAAAGGACAAAATAAAAACCCTAAAATAACCCCACTGGTCACCACTTGCCCTAAAATTTTTAAGGTGGTGGTCTCTGCAATCATTAAACAGCCAAAGGCTAAAGCACTGGTTAGCATGGAAGCGGTCATGGCTTGATACGTTAATTTAATATTTTTGCCGCGATTTTCTTGAAAGAAAATACCATAATCAACGCAAATAGCAATCACTAATAAAAATCCGACCAAATGCAAAAAACTAATTGAAACACCTTGCAAAGCCCATAAGCCTAAAATAATTAAAGCTGATAAACACGCAGGTGCAAGGGTGATTAAGGCTTTTTTAAGACTTTTGTAACGAAGGATTAACAATAGTGCGATGACGACCAAACCTGCCAATAACATCATTTGCGCACGTTGTTGATACTTAATTGCCATTTTATTAAGCATATCGCGCTGACTAAAATAATGGATATTTTCATCGTCTAAAAATAAATTTTCTAACACTTCCGCCTTATGTTCACTAAGCCAAATCATCAAAAAAAACTGTTGCTTATGCTGAATAATTTGATGTTTTAACAAGCGGCTTAAAGGGGTTTTCAATAACATCTCTAAACTTAGGTTTTTTTCTTGAGCGTAATCAAGATTGCCTAAACCATCAACCGACAAACCTTGTAATTTTAACGCCACGTGCCATTGTTTAATAATTTCAGGCGTTAACGTGTTATGAAACAACTCTCTATTAAGTTGTTGTTGTCGTTTGGACAATAACCACGGATAAAGCCCAAAATAATCACTCAAAAAATTCTGCTTTTTTAAATTGTCGAGCTGTTGATAAACCTGTTCACTGCGTTGTAATACTTGCTCTAATGATGCCCCTTTTACCATAATAAAACGTCCGACTTCAATGCTAATCATCCGCGCCCGAATTTTTTGATCGGTGGCTTTCAAATCATTTAATTCTGGGGTTAATTCTTGTAAGTCTTGCATCCATGTTAGACGCTCAAGTAGATAAAGACTTGCACCACTGGCGAGTATTAAGAGGATTAATAGAGGAGTACGCCAACGCTGGCAAACACTCAACCAATTATTGGCCATGTTAAATTGAAACGGTTTAAGGGGAATGCCTATCATTAGAAGCGGCAGTAGATAACGGGTTAAGCCCAGTGATACTAAAATTCCCGTACTGGTATAAACGGCTACTTGTTGAAAACCTGGGTAGCCTGATAATCCTAAGGCAAAATACCCAATTAAGGTGGTAATAGCCCCCATTAATAAGGATGGAAAAATTTTTTTTATAATCGTAAGGCGTTTTTTTGGGTTGGAATCTTGCCCGTGAACCAGTGCGTGAATCGGGTAATCAATACAAATACCGACTAATGTCGTCCCAATGGCGATAGTCATGCCGTGTACAAATCCAAAAATAAGCTGCGTCATTAATAAAGCACAACACACTACCATCACTAATAAACAGCCAATCCAGAATAACACTTGAAACGACCGAAACAATATAAAAAATAACAGCGTTAAGGCAATGGACGACAGAATACTAATAAGGGTTATTTCATTTTGCATCCGTTGTTGCGTGCTAACCGCAAATACAGGTACGCCTGTCATTTCTAAGATTATAGACGGATAGGTATTTTTTTTATGGCGGTTAAAAATAGTTTGAATTTGTTGTTGAATCATTACCTGAGTATTAAAATCCAT
>JAGLBU010000050.1 GCA_023146575.1 Methylococcales bacterium | reverse complement strand
ATGATTGGTCGAAAAACTCGCCGTAAAAAAACAAATAAAAAAGCCCCTGTAAAACGAAAACCCAGACCCAAACCTGTGGCTAAAAAATCACTAGAACCAAAAGAAACGCCTGAAAAAGTAAATGTAGTGATAAAAGAGCCACCTGAAAAAAAAGAGGCTGCTCAAAAAATGGAAAAACCAGCGGTATCGGCTAAAACCATTAAACCTGAGAAAAAGCCTGTGATGCCTGCGGTTAAAAAAATAACCGAGCGGATTAAAGACCCTGACACGCGGCATAAAATGGTCAACAAATCAGATAAAAATAACGATGAAGGCACACCATCGACATGAAAATAAAAAGGATACAACCACTGATATTTTTAGGTTTACTCGTGAGCCAAAGCCTTTATGCCGACAATAAGCCCTTGTTGTTACAAAAAATAGAAGCGGCCGTTCCAACAGAAGCTGAAATCTTAAAATCTAAACAAACGTTGCAATCGAAAAAGAAAGTGGAATTGCGCGACACCATAAGCTTGCCACCGTTTCATCGGCGTGCTAAAAACCCGATTAAAACCACGCAAGATATGTATTGTAATGGCTGCCATTTGCCGATACCACATTCTAAAAGCCTTAGAACCCGTGCTTTTATGAATATGCACAGTGAATACATTGCCTGTGAAAGTTGTCATTTTAAAGCCGATGGAATCACGTTTGAGTATCGTTGGTACGATTATGCGCAAAAAAAGGTCGCCGATCAGCAAAAAAATCGTTTACATTCTAGTTATGTTAAAAAGGATAAAACTAAAATTATTGCTCGAACAGGACGGGTAAAAATTGCACCTTTTTATCAAAATAAACCTGTTTTTATGACTCAAGATAATGAATTTTCTAAAACGTTACAACAAAATTGGAAGCAAGCCGACTTAACTGAAAAAGCAGGTTTGCATGTAAAAATTCATCAGCCTCTTAAAACCACAGGTACAGAATGTACCGATTGTCATAGTGGTCAGAAACAAAGCCTGTTTGATTTTGAATCTTTAACCACAACGCCTGCACAAGCCCGTGCAATTCAAAAAAATACCATTGCCGATTTTTTTAAGCACTATAAAACTGAAAAACCACTAAAAGCAGGCGAACTACCGCCCATCGAACAGCGCATTAAAATGATTGATATACTCAATTAACGTAATCGTATTACAATTGGTATTACAGTAAAGGAGAGAAGAATGTTAACCCTACGACTTGATTCGCAATTAGAACAGACGATCAAAATACTTTCGCAACAAATGGGCATTAGTAAATCAGAATTAATCCGAAAAAGCATCCTTGAGTTTATTGACCGATCAGAAGCACCTTCAGCGTGGACATTAGGTGAGGGTGTTTTTGGAAATCATACTAGTGGTCAAGGAAATTTATCAAAAGATCGAAAACGCTTGCTTAAAGAACAACTCCTTTTAAAAATGTCCAAATGAAAAGAATTTTAATTGATTCAGGCCCTCTCATTGCTTTATTTGATGCCTCAGACCGTTATCATACGGCCTCCGTTAATTTTATAAAAAATAATCCCTATGAATTAATTAGTACCCTTGCCAACATCACCGAAACGCTGCATTTACTTAATTTTAATCGACAAGCGCAAATAGACTTTTTGGGCTGGGTCAATGCTGGGGCAATTCAACTGGAAACAATTACTACCGATGATTTATTAGCAATTAAAAAATTAACCATCAAATACGCGGATTTACCGATGGATTTTGCCGATGCTTGCTTAGTTTTTGTCGCCGAAAAATTAAACATTGATGAAATAGCCACCATTGATCGGGATTTTGATGTCTACCGATTGAACGGTAAAAAACCTTTTACCTGTCTCATTAAACGAATGATTTAAGCTGTGATAAAAAGACACTGTTTTTTATTTTTACTGCTGATAAGTTTTAGCCTCAACCTTTTTGCTAACACGATTCCCGTTGCCAATGAAATTATTAAATTTGGCGGAAATTTACAACAACCCAGCGCAGTCGCCATAGCTGAAGATGGCAGGGTTTATGTGCTGGATGGCACACAAAATCAAGTTGTGGTATTTTCTAAACATGGGCGCGTTCTAACACAATTTGGTTCAACAGGGAAAAATAGTCTTAATAAACCAATGGACCTTAGTCTGTTTGCCAATCAAATTGTGATTGCGGATACTGGCTCAAGGCGTTTGATGTTGTATGATTTAAAGGGAACATTTCTTAAAAGTATTCGATTTAATAATCCCACCAATGAAAAATTAAAACCGCCTGTCCCTGTGTCAGTCTTTATAGATGAACGCCATATTTATTGGGGCGATCGTCCGAATCATCGGGTTTGTAAGCTCGAACGTAAAACAGGTATTTTACTCAAATGCTTTGGAAAACGCGGTGAAACTGATGGTTTATTTCAGTTTCCGTGGCAAATAGATGCCGACCGTGACGGCTATTTACATGTGGTGGATGTGCTGAATGGACGTGTGCAAACCTTTCATAAAACAGGGCAGTTTTTTTCACAAACGTCCCGTTTTGGCTTAGGCGAAGGTGAGTTATATCGTCCTAATGGGATTGCCATTGATGATGAAGATACTGTGTTTGTCAGCGACAGTTATTTTGGGACTATTTCGTTATTTCGCAACCAAAAATATGCGCGCCCTTTAACCTTAAAAAACGGCTCGTTATTACAATTTAAAGTCCCTGTTGGTTTAGCACTGTATCAGCATTATTTATTTGTGGTGGATGCCAAAGCCAATGCTTTGTACCGAATTTCATTAGAAGCAGTAGAAGAAAAAGCATTACCCGCCCAAGCTGTCCTTAACAAAACCGCCTCCGTCTCACAAAAAAATTGTGTCACTTGTCATTTGTCTTGGGCAAAAGAAAAACACTTAAAAACTCAACAATATTCACAAGAAATTTTGCCTGTTGCCTCGGTTGAAATGTGTTACAGCTGTCATCATGGGGTGGTATTAGATTCTCGATTAATGATTGGGCATAACGGTCAGCATCCGAGTATTTATGACCCTGAAAACGATAAATTAAGTCTGGCGCAAATGAATAAGCGTCAAGATAAAATGCCCAAAGAATTTCCGCTGACCAAAAATAAAGAAATGCTTTGTAGCAGTTGTCATACCCCTCATAACAGTGATGAGGGCGCAGACACGTTATATGTGGGTCATCAAAATTCATGGATGCGTGTAAGCAGTAAAGACGGGGATTTATGCGAGCGTTGTCATGAATCTAAAACCAAAAATGCGCGACAATTAGATAAAAAAAAGCGCGGGATAAATCATCCATTAGGGATTAAACTCGCACCACCGCCACAGCCTAATCAACAAGGTTATGCCACTGAAAAAAAATTACAAGAAAGTGGTTTGCCACTGGCGTTGAAAAAAAATCTCGCCAGTTTAAACAGTCAGAACGAATTAATTTGTCAAAGTTGCCATCAAGTTCACGGCGGTAAAGACACTGAACTGCTCACCATCACCCAAAAAAAAGGCGCGTTATGTGTGCAATGTCACGCCAAACAACATTCAATAGACGATAAAGAGGCGCGTAAAAAAGGCATTCACCCTGTTAATGTCAAACTTGAAAAACCCATTACCCGCGCGGGAAAAAAAATCGAAACAGTAACCTGTGCCAGTTGTCATAAAGTTCATAATGGCACGTTGGGGACGGATTTATTACCGAATAATATTAAAGAATCGGAAGCTTTATGTATTGATTGTCACGAACGACAACACGCAAAAGATGACAAAGAAGCCCTTAAAAAAGGCGTACATCCAACCAATAAAAAATTAGACGAAGTGGTGACTATTGGGAATAAAAAAATCCATAAACTAGCCTGTTTAAGTTGTCATAGTATTCATGATGGCGAGCCGAATACAGAGGCTTTATTAGCCCCCAATAAACGTGATGAATTTTGTAAAAACTGCCATGAAGGCTATTTCGCTAAGGATGAAAAAGAAGCACTGGCAAAAGGCTTACATCCTACGCATCTCAAAATGGAAGAGGCGGTTGAAATTGGTGAAAATAAAGTCAAACAATTAGGCTGTTCAGCGTGCCACAGTATGCACAAAGGCGAGCCAAATACCTTAGCGTTGCTTGAAACCAATAAAGATGATGCCTTTTGTAAAAATTGTCATAAAAAATACTTTGCCAAGGATGAAAAAGAAGCGTTAGAAAAAGGCTTACACCCTACCCATATGACAATGGAAGAATCGGTAAAAATTGGCGATCATGAATTTAAAACCTTAGGCTGTTTAAATTGCCACAGTATGCATCAAGGTAAAGTCAAAACCTTAGCGCTCGTTGAGGATAATAAAGACGATGCTCTATGTAAAAATTG
>JAGLBU010000005.1 GCA_023146575.1 Methylococcales bacterium | reverse complement strand
CTCGCAAAATTAAATCCTTTGATTTTTATTAAAAAAATGCGACCTGCTCATATTTTTGCATTTAGTACCGCTAGTTCGAATGCCACTATCCCTGTGACCTTACAAGTGGTTGAAAAACGTTTAGGGGTAAATAATGCCACTGCCTCGTTTACCGTCCCATTAGGCGCGACGATTAACATGGATGGCACCGCGATCATGCAAGGGGTGGCGACGGTTTTTATTGCCAATGTTTATGCGATTGATTTAGGTGCAAGTGATTATATAACGATTGTTGGGATGTCTATTTTAGCCTCTATTGGGACGGCAGGCGTTCCAGGGGTGGGTTTAATTATGTTGGCAATGGTGTTTAATCAAGTCGGTTTGCCTGTGGAAGGCATTGGTTTAATCTTAGGGGTTGATCGTTTACTGGATATGGTACGTACGGCGGTGAATATTACAGGGGATGCGACGGTGACCTGTATTGTTGCACGCGGGGAAAATGAAATTGACGACACTATTTTTAATGACCCGAATGCAGGGGTGATAACGGACGTTGAACTTCCTCATAAAGGATAAATTCTAATATTGACTCTTAAGACAATACTCTATACCATGACGCGGTTATGTTAGGTAGATTACCCAATTTTATTGACCCCCATGCATTTGCTGATAGAAGACGACAATTATCAGGCGACATTGCTTTAGATCAGTTTTCTCGATTAAGCGATGTCTTGTCTGACAATCAAGGCAGCGTTAGCATTGATTTGTTTTTTTCTAAAAATAAACGCTTAAGTCTTATTAAAGGGACGATTCAAGCGCAGTTAAATGTTGAATGCCAAAGCTGTTTAAAATCAATGGCTTTATCGTTAGACACAACGGTAAGTCTTGCGGTCATTGAATCATTAGCGCAAGCTGAAACCCTTGCAGGGGAATATGACCCCTTAATTTTAGATGAAAAAAAAATATCGCTGATTGATATGGTGGAAGATGAACTCTTATTAGCGATGCCTGATTTTCCACGACATCAAAAACCGTGTTTAGAATCTTCAAAAGCAACCAAACCAATTGAAGCGGACGAACCAACAAAACCTAACAATCCCTTTTCCATTTTAGCCCAACTTAAAAATACAGGAGACCCTTAAATGGCTGTTCAAAAAAGTAAAGTAACCCGTTCAAGACGTGGTCAACGTCGTTCACACGATTCTTTAACTACAAAAACCTTATCGCAAGATCCAATGACAGGTGAAATCCACCTTCGTCATCACATGACACCTGATGGTTTTTTCAAAGGTCGTCAAGTGATTATTAACGAAATAGATTAATTGATCCTTCATACGCTTAAAAGTGCAGAGATAATGTCTGCACTTTATCGTTCTTATTCCCAACTGTTTAAAAAATCGTCGTGAGTCTAACCATTTCAATTGATGCGATGGGCGGAGATTTTGGCTCTAAAGTCACCGTACCCGCCGCCCTTCAATGTCTACAAAAAAATCCAACCTTAACGCTCATTTTAGTCGGAGATGAGGTTTTACTGAAAGCGCAGCTAACACAAGCGCTCATTGATTATCCTGATCGACTTAAAATACAGCATGCTTCTCAGCAAGTGGCAATGGATGAATCCCCTCTTAAAGCCTTAAAAAATAAAAAAGACTCTTCTATGCGGGTAGCGATTAATTTAGTCCGTGATGGGCAAGCGGATGCTTGCGTGAGTGCGGGTAATACAGGGGCGCTGATGGCAACGGCACGCTTTGTGTTAAAAATGATTCCAGAGATAGATCGTCCTGCAATTATCTCAACATTACCCTCTATATATGGGCATACACACGCATTGGACTTAGGAGCAAATGTCGATTGCAGCGCACAACATTTACATCAATTCGCCTTAATGGGGGTGGAAGTGGTGAAAGCGGTTGAGAATATTGAAAACCCAACCGTTGGCTTATTAAATATTGGCGAAGAAGACGTTAAAGGTAATGAACAAGTGAAAGCGGCGGCGGAATTATTAAAAGCTTCCTCTCTTAATTATATAGGCTATGTCGAAGGTGATTCACTCACCGCAGGTTCTGAAAAAGTAGATTTGATCGTCTCCGACGGTTTTGTGGGCAATGTAGCCTTGAAATCCATAGAAGGGGCGGCAAAAATGATTGCCTTTTCGTTAAAAAGTGCTTTTTCAAAAAATGCGCTGACAAAGCTTGCAGGTTTGTTGGTATTACCCGTCTTAAAATCTTTTAAAGAACGTATCGACCCACGCCTTTACAATGGAGCGAGTTTTTTAGGCTTACGAGGCTTGGTGATTAAAAGTCATGGCGGCGCAGATGCCTTAGCCTTTGAAACCGCGATCCACTTAGCTGAAATTGAAGTTGAAAAAAAGGTAACTGAAAAAATTATCGCAAAATTTGAAGCGATTGTCCTCGAAAAGGAGACCGTGTGAAACGTTTTTCAAAAATTATTGGAACAGGCGGTTATTTACCTGAAACCATTCGCAGTAATGACGATATTTCAGAACTGGTTGAGACCTCGGATAGTTGGATTTTTGAACGTACAGGGATTCGAAATCGCCATATTGCTGCTGCCGATGAAACCGCTTCTTCTATGGCTGAAATTGCCGCCAAACAAGCGATTAAAAGGGCGGGTATTGAAGCGGGTGAAATTGATTTAATCATTGTTGCCACAGGCACGCCTGATCGCGTTTATCCTAGTACTGCTTGTTTATTACAACAGCGTTTGGGGATTCAAAATTGTGTTTCTTTTGATATACAGGCCGCCTGTTCAGGGTCTATTTTTGCAATGAGTATTGCCGATCAATACAT
>JAGLBU010000049.1 GCA_023146575.1 Methylococcales bacterium | reverse complement strand
TCTTGCTTGAAAATTGGTGGAGGGGGGAGGATTCGAACCTCCGAAGGTCGAACCGTCAGATTTACAGTCTGATCCCTTTGGCCGCTCGGGAACCCCTCCGTTACTTTAGCCAGCTATTATGATAGCTAAATAGGCTTGTGTCAAATATTATTTCACTTCCGTATTTAATTCATTCATCGCACTACTAATGTTAGCTGAAATTAACATCGACATAAGACCATCTACCCGATAAAGGCCGTCTAAAATAGCGTTCATATCAATTTTAGAAGGGGTTGATAAAACGTAATCGGCAACTGCTTTTCCAGTACTAGGACGGTTAATACCAACCCTTAAGCGATAAAAGTCTTTAGAGCCTAAATGGGCAATAATATCACGCAAACCATTATGACCTGCATGACCGCCGCCTTTTTTTAGTTTGACAATTCCTGCGATAAAATCAAGCTCATCATGCACCACTAAAGTTTGCTCAGGGGTAAATTTATAATAGTGCGTAATACTATTAACCGCTTGCCCACTACGGTTCATAAAGGTAGTAGGTTTTAGTAATAGGACTTTTTGGCTATTAATAACACAACTTGCAAGATAACCATGAAATTTTGATTCTTGCCGCCAAGAACCACCATAATTAGTCGCGAGTTGGTCTAAAAACAAAAACCCAGCATTATGCCGGGTTTTTTCATATTGTGATCCAGGGTTTCCTAGACCAACAATTAATTTAATCATTCAGCCGTAGTACTTTCTTCTTCAGCATCGTCCTCTTCATCGCCTTTAGAGACGCGTGAGGCAATAATAGAGGCAACCGCAAGATCATGTCCTTCACCTTGTTGTGCTAATTCAACGATTTCAACACCTTCAGGCAGAGGAATTTCAGATAAATGAACCGATTCGCCGACATCAAGGCTTCCTAGATCAACCTGTAAATATTCAGGCAATGCCGCAGGTAAGCAGCTTACTTCAACTTCAACACGCGCATGGGTTGCAACTCCACCTTTTTTGACACCAACAGCGTCTGCTTCATTGATAAAATGGAGTGGCACATGCATTTTCAATGTTTCATTTTCATTGATTCTCATAAAATCCATGTGTAAAACGAGAGGTTTAGCAGGATGACGCTGCAGATCCTTTAAAACCGCTTTTTCTGTTTTACCATCAATACTAAGTTCAAGAACATGAGAATAAACTGCTTCGTTTTCAAGATGTTTTAAGACATCATTATGATTTAAAGCGATTAAAGCAGGGGCAGTCGAGCCTCCGTAAATAATACCTGGTACATTGCCTTGCCGACGCACAGCACGAGCGCTACTGGTTCCTGATTTTTCACGGCTTGCTGCCACAAATTCAAATACATTAGACATTTTTTTCTCCAAAGCGTGTGTCTTGAAACACTTAATAATAATGATTAATCAACATAAAGCGAACTGACGGACTCGCTTGTGGCTATACGGCGTATGGTTTCCGCTAGCATATCGGCAACACTTAATTGCCTAACATTTTTTAACGCTAATAATTCAGGCGTTAAAGGAATGGTATCCGTGACGATCAGTTCATCTAAAACCGACGCTTTTAAATTTGCCGCCGCCGTGCCTGATAAAACAGGGTGCGTGCAGTAAGCCACAACTTTAACAGCGCCATTTTTTTTCAAAGCCCTGGCAGCATGACAGAGTGTTCCTGCGGTATCGACTAAATCGTCAATCATGACACAGGTTTTTCCTGAAACATCGCCAATAATATGCATAATTTCTGAAACATTCGCTTTAGGACGACGTTTATCTATAATTGCTAAATCGGCATCATCTAAACGTTTCGCTAGCGCTCTGGCACGAACTACACCCCCAACATCAGGTGAGACAACAATAATGTTATTATATTTTTGACGCCAAATATCGCCTAATAAAATAGGAGAGGCATAGACATTATCAACGGGGATATTAAAAAAACCTTGAATTTGATCGGCATGCAGATCAACTGTTAGTAGGCGATCAGCCCCTGCTTCATCAATGAGATTGGCAACAAGTTTTGCGGTAATAGGAACACGAGCAGAGCGTGTTCTTCGGTCTTGGCGAGCATACCCAAAATAAGGCATAACCGCAGTAATTCTGGAGGCAGAAGCACGTTTTAGTGCGTCAATCATCACCAATAACTCCATGAGGTTTTCATTGGTGGGGGTGCATGTCGGTTGAATAATAAAGACATCACGTCCTCTTACATTTTCTTGGATTTCAATCGCGAGTTCGCCATCGCTAAATCGTCCAACGCTGGCCATTCCTAAACGGAGATTCAATTTTTTGGCGATGCCTTCGGATAAGGCCATGTTGGCATTACCTGAAAATACCATCAAAGAGGTATCACTCATTTGAGCATTCCTAAAGGTTTCATTGAATAAAAAAGAATGGCTGGGCCGCCAGGATTCGAACCTGGGTATGCGGAGATCAAAACCCCGTGCCTTACCGCTTGGCGACGGCCCAATATTGAAAGTTCGCCTTTAAAACAGAACCAGTTTATCTTTCAAGGGGGATGTATTCATGCCTTTTGATAAATAAACATTCCAATCAGATTTTAAGGCATTATAGGCTTTATGCGCAGATTCATATGAATCAAACTGAGCAAAAACACATGCACCTGTTCCTGTTAATTTCGCTTCTGAAAAAACATCCAAGGCGATTAACGCTTGTTTTACTGATGGATTTAACTTACGAACAACTTCTAAACAATCGTTTCGTTGCTGTCCTGCAAGAAAGTCGGCTATTGTGATGATTTTGCTATCGCGTGTCAAGTCTTGATGTGAAAAAATTTCAGCGGTATTTACATGGCAATCAGGCTTTATAATAACAACCCATTGTTCTGGAATGGTTATTTTTTGCAACTTTTCACCAACGCCTTCTGCCCATGCTGAAACACCATAGATAAAAACAGGGACATCTGCACCTAACTGTAATCCTAGTTGCATGAGATCTTTAAGAGAAATATTTAAATTCCAGAGTTTATTAAGGACTAATAAAGTCGTTGCGGCATCAGAGCTTCCACCGCCTAAACCACCGCCCATTGGTAAATTTTTCTCAACTTCAATTTCAACGCCTTGAGGGTAATGGCTGTAATTTTTTAAAAGGTTTGCTGCCCGAACGGTAAGATCTGTTGCTTCAGGAACCCCTGCAAGAGGCGATTTTAAACACACATGATCTTCTTTTAACGGTTGAAATTTTAACCAATCACATAAATCTAATAGTTGAAAAACCGTTTGCAATAAATGATAACCATCGGCTCTTCGACCTGTAATTCTTAGCATTAGATTGAGTTTTGCAGGTGCAGGCCATGTTTCTTTCCACGCTTTTTCTAAAATTTCAGCCCTCATTGCAAATTCCATTGATCAATAATTAATTTTAAGCGCGTTTTATTCTGAAAGGCTTTTAATTTTCGTGGAAGCCATTGTTGACTTGATTGTTGCATTTGAGAATATTGAATAATCCAGTTATTTTGTCTAAAACCATCGGCTAAAGCGGTAAATTTATGC
>JAGLBU010000048.1 GCA_023146575.1 Methylococcales bacterium | reverse complement strand
CCACCTGTTTGTCCTAAAGGCCCTGATAATTTTAAAATATCTTCCTCTTCCGTATGTGACCATTCAATTGAGGCCGTCCACGATTCCTTTTCATCTCTAATTGCAAGCCGTCCTTTAAATGACCACTTATTAAGTTGATATAAGGCGTTTTTAGGTGAGATGGAATATTGATCGCCGACAGGCTTTACTACTTTATCAGCACAGCCTTGTAAAATAGCAAAAATAAATACGAGCAATAACCCTTTATAAAATAACACGTTTAATTTATTTCCTTATCTAATAGTCGTGTTTTAACATCTAATAAATATTCGTTTTTAGGTTGTTTTAAAATACCTTCTTTTATCAATTGACGTGCTTCGGTTTTTTTATTTAAGGTCCATAGCACTTCGGCAATATGGGCGATGGTTTCATTTTCAGCACTGGTATCTTTCAGTTTTTCACGGGCATGTAATAAATGTTTAAGCGCGGCTTGAAAATTGCCTTGTTTAAATTTTAACCAACCATAACTATCAATAATACTGCCTGCATCAGGTTCTAGTTCAAGCGCTTGTTTTAAATAGGATTCGGCCTCTGAATAACGTGTGGTTTTTTCAGTTAAGGTATAACCTAAGGCATTTAACGCTGCAACATTTTTAGGATCTTGCTTTAAAATTTTATTCAGGTCCGATTCTGTCGTCTCAAGATCATCTAATTTATCGGCAATTAAAGACCGAGTATAAAGCGCTTCTTCTTCGGTCGGGAATTCTTGCAAGGCTTGCGTTAAAATATCAAATGATTTTTGATAATTTTTTTGTTTGTCATGAATTTGAGCCTGCATTAGGAAAATATCTAATCGTTGCTTAGGGTATTTTTTAAAGAGGGTTTTAACCTTCGCTTCAGCTAATTTGAATTTTTTCTGGGCAAATAAAACTGAAATAATGCCTTTAGTGGCTTTAAATTCAAGTTTTTTATTTTTTATTTTTTTAAAACTTGTTAATGCTTTGGAAAAATTTTTGACTTCTAACGCTTCATTGGCAGAAAACATCCATAATTCATCGCGCAGTCTTAATCCTTTTTCCCATTTAGGTTGAATTTTAAGCGCTTTAGCTACTTTTTCGTGGGCTTTTTTAAGATCTTTTTGGCGTAGTGCTAAAATAGACTGTGAGAGTAAAATAGTGACGTTTTTAGGGTGCTGTTGCGCTAATGTCGTTAATATTTTATCCGCAAGTGGCATATCTTTTTCGGAACGTAAGACTTTTTGAAGGTCCAATGCTAGCTCATCAAAATCCGAAGGGTGGCTTTTATAAATAACATTTAGATGTTCGAGCGTTGCGGTTTCATCTTTGTTATTCAGTGCAAGCGTCAAGGCAATTCGGCGGGCAATAATATTAGCGCTATCTTTTTTTAACCATAATGAAACAATTTGTTCGGTTTTAGGAATATCTTCTAAATATAAGGCAATTCTTGCGGTTTTTTTAATGACATCAATATCATCAACAACCTTAATAACCTTCATATATTGTGCGAGCGCCAGCTTATATTCTTTTCGTTGCAAGGCGGTTTCGGCGGTTAAAATCCATAACAATATATCCGAGGTTTGAGGCGTTTTAGAGGTATACGGAATGATTTGGGAAACCGCTACATCATTTTCAAGAATCGTACCTTGCGTAGAAATAAGAGGCTCTTTTGACGTATATTGGCAGGCACTTATAAACACAATTGCCGCGACAGGAATGATTTTTAAAAAGAACATAAAGCCTCCTCAAATTGAGATAAAAATAGTTTTAACAGAGTAGCAGAAAAAAAAGCTAAATAAGACAGTTGATTTATACTTCTTTGATAAACCCTTAATTTTATTTAAAATAGAATTTATTTGATGACTTTTAAAAGCCCTCTATATGACACTGATTGCTATAGGAATTAATTATAATACCGCACCCGTCTCTATTCGTGAGCGTCTGGCTTTCCCTGCCGATGTATTAAATACGGCCTTGCAACAACTGTTGCAAACCAAGCCTATTCAAGAAGCGGCCATTTTATCAACCTGCAATCGAACTGAGTTCTATTGTCAATCAGAGGTCAATGATAAGCAAGTACTTATTAACTGGATTGCACAAAGTAGACAGCTTGATCCTCAAGATTTCACCCCCTACCTTTACACCTATGAGGACAATCACTTTATTCGCCATATTTTTAGAGTCGCCTGCGGGTTAGATTCTATGATTTTGGGTGAACCTCAAATTTTAGGACAAATGAAAACCGCCTATCAAGCGGCAAATGACGCTGGCACGCTGGGCAAATATTTAGGTAAATTATTTCAACACACTTTTTCTGCGGCTAAAAAAGTTCGAACTGATACCGCTATTGGTTCAAGTCCTGTGTCTGTTGCCTTTGCCGCCGTTCAATTAGCCCAACAAATTTTTGACAAACTCAGCGAACAAACCGCGCTATTAATTGGTGCGGGTGAAACCATTGAACTTACCGCTCGCCATCTACACCAACAAGGTATTGGGCATATTATTATTGCCAATCGAACCTTTGATAAAGCCCATACACTCGCGGCACAATTTAATGGTTATGCCATCGCCTTATCTGAATTACCCGATCACCTTGCAGAAGCCGACATCGTGGTATCATCAACCGCCAGTCAATTACCAATTTTAGGCAAGGGCTTATTAGAAAGCGCGATTAAAAAACGCAAACACAAACCCATCTTTATGGTAGATTTAGCGGTCCCTAGAGACATAGAAGCCGAAGTTGCCCAATTAAAAGACGTTTATTTATATACCGTTGATGATTTGCAAAATACCATCAATGAAAATATGAATTCTCGCCGCCAAGCCGCCGAACAAGCCGAAGATATTATAGATACTCAGGTTGAGACTTTTTTGGGCTGGCTTCGTTCCCAAGGCGCGCAATCGACGATTAAAGATTATCGCTTCCAAGCCGATGCTATTCGGGCGCAAATGTTACAAAAATCCTTAGCACAATTAAGCAAAGGGGATGACCCAGAAGCAGTTTTAACCCGTTTAGCGCATAGTTTAACCAATAAATTAATCCATACTCCCAGTGCTCAAATTCGAGAAGCAGGCATTAATGAGCGCCCTGATTTAGTTGCCGCCGCCAGAGAAATTTTTAAATTAAAACCCCAATCATGAAAACATCTATTCAACATAAACTAGACCATTTAAGCGAGCGTTTTCACGAAATTGCCGCGCTTTTATCCCAACCCGAAATACAAAGCGATCAAAATAAATTTCGCAGTTTAGGTCAAGAATACGCTCAACTAGAACCAATTGTGGATTGTTTTCAGCAGTATCAAAGCAATCAAGATACCATTGAAGGGGCGAAAGAAATGGCTCAAGATTCCGACCCTGAAATGCGTGAAATGGCAAAAGAGGAATTAAAAGAAGCTAATACTGAAAAAGAAAAATTGCAACAGCAATTACAAATTTTATTATTACCCAAAGATCCAAATGATAACCGTAATATTTATTTAGAAATTCGCGCAGGCACAGGCGGCGATGAGGCGGCGATTTTTTCAGGCGATTTAAGTAAAATGTATCAACGATATGTTGAAAAACAAGGCTGGAAAACCGAAATTATCTCTGAAAATCGGGGTGATCATGGGGGCTTTAAAGAAATTGTCTTGCGTATTGCAGGGCAAGATGTGTATTCACAATTTAAATTTGAATCAGGAACCCATCGAGTTCAACGCGTTCCAGAAACCGAATCACAAGGACGGGTTCATACTTCCGCTTGTACGGTTGCTGTGATGCCAGAAGCTGAAGCAATAGACGAAATTGAAATTAATTCGGGGGATTTACGGGTTGATACCTTTAGAGCTTCGGGTTCTGGTGGTCAGCACGTTAATAAAACCGATTCAGCTGTGCGCTTAACCCATTTACCCACAGGTGTTGTCGTGGAATGTCAAGATGAGCGTTCACAACATAAAAATCGTGCGCGGGCAATGGCATTATTACAATCGAGATTATTAGCCGCAGAGCAAGAAAAGCACGATGCGGAACAATCTGAAAAACGTAAATTACAAGTCGGCACAGGGGATCGCTCTGAAAAAATTCGCACCTATAATTACCCACAAGGCAGACTTTCAGATCATCGTATCAATCTAACCTTATATAAGTTAGACGATATTATGCAAGGCGCGTTAGAACAGGTCATTCAACCGCTAATTCATGAACATCAAGCCGAATTACTAACCCAGTTAGGCGATAATTAGTGTCACGAATTGACATATTATTAGCCGATGCAACGGTTACCTTAACCCCAAGCTCAACGTCTGCCGCCTTAGATGCTGAGGTGTTATTATGTTTTGTGTTAAAAAAACCGCGAACCTATTTACGCGCATGGGCTGAAAAGATTTTAAATTCTGACGAAATCGCTACCTTTAAATACTTAATAATCCGCCGATCTCAAGGTGAACCCATTGCCTATTTAACGGGGCAACGTGAATTTTGGTCGCGTGATTTTACAGTGAATAACAGCATTTTAATTCCTCGTGCCGATACCGAATTATTGATCGAATTGAGTTTAATCCTTATCCCCAAAGACCGACCTTGTAAAATCTTAGATTTAGGCACAGGTTCTGGCATTATTGGCATTACATTGGCATTAGAACGCCCTAATTCAATGGTTATCGCAACCGATATGAGTACAGATGCCTTAAAAACTGCTCAAGAAAATGCTGCAAAACATCATGCAACAAATATATCGTTTCAAAACAGCGATTGGTTTTCAGATTTGAAACCTCAATCATTTGATCTTATTGTAAGTAATCCACCTTACATTGCCGAAAACGATCCGCATTTACAGCAAGGGGATTTATGTTTTGAACCCCGCCATGCGTTAGTCGCAAAACATAATGGCTTAAGTGATATTGCTATGATTGTAAAATCCGCCTCAAGCTACCTAAAACCGCAAGCAACTCTTTTAATTGAACACGGCTATAATCAGCAACAGGCTGTAAAAGGAATTTTTCAAAGCGCTTTGTATCAAAAAATTGAACTGTATCGAGATTTAGCAGGGAACCCTAGAGTAACATTGGGACAAAAAAATAAGAAAGAATGAATCGAATTTTTTATTTAAATCTCGTTTGAAATTCGATAACCTCGACCACGTAAAGTTTCAATAGGTTTGGTGATGCCCTTAGGGTCGATTTTTTTTCGTAAACGCCCAACAAATACTTCAATAACGTTACTATCCCGATCAAAATCTTCTTCATAAATATGATCGGTTAAAACGGCTTTGGAGATAATTTCACCACGCCGAAACATTAAATATTCTAATACTTTATATTCAAATGCGGTTAAATCCACCACCTTGTCATTCACCGAAACTATTTGAGCTAAGGTGTCTAACTTTATATTTTTATAATTTAAAATCGGTTGAGAGCTGCCCATTGAACGACGAATCAAGGCATTAATTCTAGCTTCCAGCTCTTCATAATGAAATGGCTTTGACAAATAGTCATCCGCCCCCGCTTCTAAACCTTTGACTTTATCTTGCCAGCGTGTGCGTGCTGTAAGTAATAAGATGGGAATATCAATGTTTTGAGTGCGAAGGCGTTTAATTAATTCCATTCCTGAAATATCAGGTAATCCTATATCAATAATAGCCGCATCAATCGGAAATTCTGTGGCTAAATAATAACCATCTTCACCGTTATAGGCACAATCAACCACAAATCGTTTAGCGACAAAAAAATTTTGTATTTGTTGGCATAATATTTTTTCATCCTCAACCACTAGAATACGCATATTTTTTATTTTTCCATTGATTGATCAACTAAACGCCCTGTCGTAGCATCAATATCAACCCGTTTCAGTCGACCTTTTTCGGTTAAAATTCGGATCGAATGAATCGGTTTTTCGCTAATTAATTTGGTCTTTGCCTTTAACACCTTACTTTGTGTGCCTTTTGTGAGTTTATTGATTGCCTGATCTAATGTCAGCGCTGGAATGGCGACATTAGGTTCTGCAAAAGAAACCGTCAGTGATAAAAAAAATAAAATGATAACGTTGAAAGAAGGTTTCATAGATATTCCAATTTTTAGAAAAAATATCTCGTTATTATTGCACAAAGTAGTTGAATTTAGTCTGAATTATTAGACTATTATCGTAATGAAAAATTAAATAATTTGGTGTTCAATTCATGTGCAAATGACGCGCCTAATTCACCTATAAGTTCGTCCAAAAATTGCTTGCGAACCGTAAAATTTAATCTTTTTTTCGCGCCTATTTCTTTTTGAGCGATGCTATCGACGCTGCCAAAACCATCAGCAAGTCCTAATTTAACGCCTTTAGCGCCCGTCCAAACTAAACCTGAAAACATCTCTTCTGTTTCTTTTAAACGATCACCACGGCCTTGGCGCACCGCATCAATAAATTGCTGGTGTACCTCATCCAATAATGCTTGCATGTGGGCGGTTTCGACTTCATTTGAGGGGGAAAAAGGGTCGAGCATGGCTTTATGAGAACCTGCGGTTAATAAGCGTCTTTCAACGCCTAGTTTTTCAAGCACATCCACAAAGCCAAAGCCATTCATAATGACCCCAATTGAGCCAATAATGCTGGCAGGATTAACAAATATTTTATCGCTGGCAGCGGCAATATAATAACCCCCTGAAGCACAAATATCGCCCACAACTGAATAAATTGGCAATTTTGGGTATTTTGCTTTAATTAGCCGAATTTCATCATAAATATACGCTGATTGCACAGGACTTCCACCTGGAGAATTAATATTTAAAATAATACCTTTTGTTTGTTTATTTTTTGCCGCTGCCCGCAAGCCTTTAATAATATCTTCCGCATTTGCATCTTCTGTCTCTGCAATTACACCTAAAATATCAATGACTGCCGTATGAGGCTTACCACCGCCTGAGAGTTCTTTATCCATTAATGGGTAAACCATCACCATTAATATGCCAATTAAATAAAGAAACATTAATGATTTAAAAAAATTAGCCCAACGACGACTACGGCGCTGTTCCACCACGGCCGCTAATGCAACTTTTTCTAAAATATCACGCTCCCATGAGCCACTTGTTTCTTTTTCGGTCTTCATTGCTTGATTCAGGATGTCATCTTCATTCATGGTGGTTGGTTTTTTGATAAATTCAAATAATTTCTTAAGCATAGTTAAAACGTTGTCTCACGGGTTAATAGTGTTGATAATAAGGCAGGTAATGGGGCTTCAAGGGCTAAAATTTTGCCCGTATTAGGGTGCGTAAAGCTTAACTTTTGTGCGTGAAGAAACAAACGTTTATAGCCTTTTTGTTTAAACCGTTGATTAATATGACGATCACCATAGCGATCATCGCCAATAATAGGATGACCTAAGTGCGCGGCATGGACTCTAATTTGATGTGTACGACCTGTTTTAGGACTCGCTTCAACTAAAGTTGCATCTTGAAATCGCTGAATTCGTCTAAAAAAAGTTTGAGCCGATTTACCCGCACGGCTCACTAACACCATTCTTTCACCGCCTTTGGCGATATTTTTAAGCAAGGGTGCATCCACCCATTGTTTTTTTCGTTGCCAACAGCCAGAAAGTAACGCTAAGTAGGTTTTATCAATACCATCACCTCGAAACAGTTCATGTAAACTGCGTAAAGCACTGCGCTTTTTGGCAATTAATAAACACCCTGAGGTTTCTTTATCAAGCCGATGTACTAATTCTAAAAAAGGTGCGTTCGGGCGTATGACGCGTAAAGCTTCGATAATACCAGCATTAATACCTGTGCCACCATGAACCGCAAACCCTGAAGGTTTATTCAGCGCAATCAAAAAATCATCTTCAAACAAAATATTATTTTCCAAGCTTGCTTTGAGTGTTGTTGGAATAAAATTATTTTGCTCGGATTTTTCAGCGATTCTAACAGGCGGAATTCTGACACTATCGCCCAACATCAGCTTGTATTTTACCGCAATGCGACCTTTATTCACTCGAACTTCACCTTTTCGGATAATTCGATAAATTCGACTTTTTGGAACACCTTTTAATTGGGTAATTAAAAAAT